>JAITMT010000003.1 GCA_031277235.1 Tannerella sp. | reverse complement strand
GCCGCTTTTACAATTGTTTTCGGCTAACACTTCGCTGCTATTGGCAGCGGAATCTGTTTTTGTGAATTTGTGATACATAAAAAATTACTTTTAAAAAATTTTGTAATTATTTAGGTGCAAAGATAGAATAAAGTTATTACCAAAAATCTATTAATAACTTTTTGTTGATACGGGTATATCATATTAATAAAAGATTGATTTTTGCATTCAAAAAAGAAAAAGTGTCCCAAACGGAAGAGATATTATATTTAAGGGATTTAGTTGAAAGATTAGTAATAAAGATAGCAGAGTTGTCATCTGAGAATGCCGAACTCAGAGCCCGTTTAAGTCAGCATAGCGGTAATAGCAGTCGTCCGCCTTCGGTTGACGGATATCGTAAGAAGTCTTGTACCGAGATATTGAAAGCGGGAGTGGAGAAGAAGAAACGAGGCGGTCAAATTGGTCATAAGGGCAACACATTGCATCAAATCAGCCATTCCGATTTTGTTGTTGAACATAAGCCTGCAGTATGTAATTGTGGACATCACTTTGGCGGCGTATCCGAATATGAATTTTTAGAAAAGCGTCAAGTTTTTGAAATACCTCCTCAACGAATAGACGTTTATGAACACCACGTTTATCAGGTACGATGTCCTGTTTGCGGTCAAAAACACAAAGCCGAATTTCCATCAGGAGTAACGGCGCAGGCACAATATGGGAACAGGATGCGGTCTTTTATTGCAATCTTAAATGTGGTTTGCAGCGTTCCGATGGCGAAAATAAGTCAGATTATAGAGGATTTATTTGGCGTTTCTATCAATGAAGGAACAATAGTTTCAATTTGTAAACAATTATCCGGTAATCTGGAAGCATCCGATAAAATATTACAGCAACTCATTTCAAATTCAGATGTTGTCAATGCCGACGAAACAGGAATACGTATCAGCAAAAAGACGAGTTGGTTACATAATTACTCCACGCCATTTTATACCTACCTGTTTCCACACGTAAAACGTGGAACAGAAGCCATTGAAAAAGGAGGAGCATTTTTGAAAGATTTTAAAGGCTGGTTAATTCATGATTGCTGGAAACCATATTTCAAATTAACAAACACCCAACATGGCTTATGTAATGCACATCTTATAAGAGAATTACAATTCATTGTAGAAAACAACAACCGAGTATGGGCAAAACGAATGCAGGATTTTTTAGTGAAACTAAACAAAACACCATTTGAAGAACGACTTGAAAACCAAACACAACTCAAAATCGAATATGACAATATTTGTCGTTTTGCCAAAAACGAAGAACCTCCGCCAATACAAAATCCGACAATTAGAAAAGGACGAAAAAAGAAAACAAAGGCAATCAATCTATTGGAGCGGCTAATAGAATACAAAGAGTACGTTTTGGCTTTTGCCTTCAACAAAAATGTTCCATTCACAAACAATTTGGCAGAACGGGATTTGCGTACTGCTAAAATTAAAATGAAAGTCTCAAATTGTTTTCGCTCTTTTGAAGGCGCTGAACACTATGCCCGTATTGCCAGCTTTATTTCTACTGCCCGTAAAAATAAACACAATATCTTCGAAGAAATTTACCACTCTTTCTGCGGATTTAACTTCTTGACGGTAGATACCTAAATAATTACAAAATTATTATTATGGCAAAAAAAGTTGTAAAAGCAAAGAAAGCGAAAAAAATTAAGACGAAAGAAGGATTGACGTTATCAATTGTCAATCCCAATGCAGCGGGGATTGATGTATCTTCGACGGAGATGCAAGTATGTGTACCTGAAGACCGAGATGGAGACAATAATCGTTGTTTTGGAACATTTACCGAAGACCTTCATCTTATCAGTTCATGGCTGAAAGCCTGTGGGATAGATACTGTGGCTATGGAATCTACGGGCATTTATTGGGTTCAATTATACATGATACTTGAGGCAGACGGATTTGATGTATTATTGGTCAATGCCAAGGCGATTAAAAACATTGGAGAAAAGAAAACAGATGAGGTTGATGCGGAGTGGATTATGCTGCTTCATAGTTACGGTTTGTTAAAAGCGAGTTTTCAACCTGACAATTATGCCCGTCGGATACGCAATGTTTCACGTCATCGAGATGCGTTGTTGCGTTCTTCAAGCAAAGAAGTTCAGCATATTCAAAAAGCCATGGAACTGATGAATATAAAGTTGACGAATGTCATCAGTGATATTCTTGGTAAAACAGGTCAAGCGATACTATCTGCAATAATTGCAGGCGAGCGAGATGCGTCCAAATTAGCCTTGTTAGCCGACCCGCGCTGTAAATCGCCCAAAGAAATTATCGAAAAATCCCTTGTCGGCAACTGGGACACCGATTTATTGTTCACGCTTAAACAAAGTTTTGAATTGTATCATTATTTGCAAAATCAGATGAAAGATTGTGATAAACAGATAGAAACTATTTTACAGGAATACATTGCCACTTTGCCGGCAGAGCAGACAAGCAAGGAATTTCCGAAGTCAAAAAAAGTAAAGTCAAAAAAAAACGAAATTTTTATAGACATTGAAGATTATGCATCTAAAGTTTTCGGTGTCAATCTGATGCGTATGCCGGGGCTAAGCGATGGGGCATTATTAAGGTTAGTCGGAGAGCTTGGCTATAGCTTTACCGATAATTTTGAAACGTACAAAGAGTTTTGTTGTTGGGCTAATCTTACTCCAAACAACAAAATATCAGGCGGAAAAATTCTATCAAGCAAAGTCCCGAGACGGAAAAATCAGGTAGGGTTAATTTTACGCTCATGCGCAAATTCACTCAAGGCAAGTAAAACGCCTTTGGGTTTTTATTTCCGAAGAATACAGGCTAAAAGCGGATATATCCCTGCTATCATTGCAACTGCGAATAAACTCGGCAGAATACTTTATACGCTTGCAAAAAACAAAACAGAATACAATGAATCTTTACTCAATGTTAATGAAAATGAAAGGCTCAAAAAAAGACTGTGTAAAATACAAAAAGAAATGAAAAAAATTGAAAACCAACTAAATAAATGCGCATGATAAATTTGTTATATAAAAGAACACGAAAGAGGCACAAAGGCGCACAAAGACAACATGCTGTTTAACAACACTTTGTGTTCTTCGTGGTTCTCCCCCTTTGGGGGAGCCAGAGGGGGCTTCTTTGTGAACTTTGTGGTAAAAATTTTTAACTTTTGAGACAACCTCATTATCTATCAAAGGGCAAAGATAGTAAAAAAATGCAGGCGGCTAATTTTAATCTTTCGAGTATAAAAAATCACAAAAATTACAATTATTGCCCCCCTATTTCTTAGAAAAATATTATTTTTGCAGTGCGGAAAAATATTAGAAATAAATTATTATTGTGATTATGAATTATTTACAAAGGAAAATTGATGATGAATTATTGCGATGGAAAAACACAGAACATCGCAAGGTGATTTTGTTGCGTGGCGCAAGACAAGTTGGCAAGTCGTCGGCGGTACGTGAGTTAGGCAAGAAATTTGAATATTTTGTAGAGGTAAATCTTGAAAAAGACGGCAAGGAAAAGGGTGTAAAAGCAATTTTTGAAAAAGGACTGGATATAAAACGCATTTGTAACGAGTTGGCGCAAATTTATGAAACGCCCATTGAGCCGAATCGAACATTATTATTCATAGACGAGGTTCAGGATTGTATTTCGGCGATTTCTTCGTTGCGATATTTTCATGAAGATTATCCCGAATTGCATGTTATTGCTGCCGGTTCGTTGTTGGAATTTGCTCTTGAAAAAGTGCCTTCTTTTGGTGTTGGACGCATCAGGTCGTTAAATATGTATCCGTTTTGTTACGATGAATTTATTCGTGCAACAGGTGCAACAATGCTTGCCGACGAACTCAAAAACTGTTCACCCGAAAAGCC
>JAITMT010000394.1 GCA_031277235.1 Tannerella sp. | reverse complement strand
ATTACATATTTATAGCCGTGGATATCCGCGGTATTGTACGACCCCGACGGGGTCGTACCTGTTCGTTGCAACATCTGTCTATAAATATATGACCGCTTCGCGGTCGGGAAGAAACCGTTTTTCCGTTCTCCAGTTTACCCCCAATCGCTTCGCTTCATTGGGGGTTATTCATGTTCCCCCCTTCGGAGGGGTGGTGCGGAGCGACGGGGTGGTTTTCATTTAATTGATAATTGACAATTGATAATTGACAATGAAAAACAAAAATCCGTTTTCCTGTTTGTTCACCCGTTTTCCCGTTCATCCGTTCTCCCCCCTCCCCCCTCCCCCCTCTCCCTGTGGAGAGGGGCCGGGGAGAGGTGTAACGAAGCATAGCGACAGGGTCTAATTTAATAATGATTATAAACAAGTTACAATATTTTGAGTACTAAAAGTGAGGTAACGTTTCTCCTTGAAATCCATACACAGTAATTGAAGTGAGGCGCAGAACGGTACAACCCATAAAGTAATGCGCTAATTTTGCCCTTCGAAAACTACAATTTTTTTTTAAAACTAATCTAAAAACAATTTATGGTATGAGAAAAAGTAATTTATCATTTTTACATTCCCTGTCGGAAAGAATCAGACTGCTTGCTTTTCTGTTTCTTTTCACGGGATTTGCTGCAAGTATCCACGCGCAGACCGGTACAGTTTCGGGAACGGTTACGGACGCCACCGGCGAAGTTCTGATCGGAGTGGCTGTGCGCGTGGCAGGTACAACGACCGGCATGCTTACCGACATTGACGGTCATTTCACCGTTACGGCATCGCAGGGACAGGTACTCGAATTTTCTTACGTGGGGATGCAATCGCAATCCATAACCGTTGATTCCCGCACTGTTTACGACGTTGTCATGGCTGACGATGCCGCCATGCTTTCCGAAGTAGTGGTCATCGGTTATGGCATTGCAAAGAAAAGGGATTTGACAGGCTCTATTGCGAGTATAAAAGCGGAGGACATCGCCAACCGTCCGTCGGCTAACCCGCTGGCTTCATTGCAGGGAAAAATAGCCGGAGTTCAGGTAGTGAACAGCGGTCGGGCAGGGCAAGATCCTGAAATCCGCATGCGCGGAACGAACTCCATCAACGGATATAAACCGCTCTATATTGTGGACGGATTGTTTTCCGACAACATCAGTTACCTGAATCCGGCTGACGTCGAGTCCATGGAAATCCTGAAAGACCCCTCCTCGCTGGCTATTTTCGGTGTACGCGGTGCAAACGGCGTAATCATCATCACGACGCGAAAGGCTAAGGAAGGACAGACCATCGTAAACCTCAATTCTTCCATCGGATGGAAAAACATCAACGACAGAATTGATGTAACAAATGCCGCGCAATTCAAGGAATTATATGACGAACAGCGTGCAAACCAGGGCGCAACCCCCTATAATTACTCGAATTGGGGCGCTGACACCGACTGGCAGGACGAACTGTTCCAGACCGGATTCATGAACAACAACAACATCAGTATCACCGGTTCGGGACCGAAAAACAGATTTTATATGGGGCTTGGATACACGACGGAAGAAGGTTCCATCAAAACCGAAAAATTCTCGAAAATCACGGTCAATCTGAGCAGCGATTACGAGATGACGGATTTCCTGCGATTCGGTTTTCAGGTGAATGGAAGCAAAATGAAGACTCCGGATGCAAAAACCGTGGAAGGTATTGTCCGTGCAGCCCCGATAGCCCCGACACATGCGACGAATACGGATCCGATAACAGGTGAAACCGAACGTCTGTTACACATCTTACCCGATTTTCAGGCGGCACAACTTTTTAATCCGCTGACGGAAATCGAACTTCGGGGCAATCACAATCTGGGAGTAAATCACCGGGTGTCCGGGAATATCTATGGAGAAGTGGATATTCTGAAAAATCTTACTTTCAAGACGACTTTATCCTTGGACTTTGCCACCAACGAAGCCCGTTCTTTCTCTCCGGTAGTATATTTCTACGATCCGTCGGTAGCGGGAGAAAATAAAAAGGTAATATCAAATGCAAATGCCCAATCCATTTCCCAAAGTAAATCAACGGAATATACGGCGCAAGCCGATTATATTCTCACCTGGCAGAATACGTTTGCCGAAAAGCATTCGCTGACCGTCATGGCAGGTTTGACCACCAATTACCGTGAATTTTCACTGTTGAACGGATCAAGAAGGGAAGTCATTGACAATATCAACTTCAACATTCCGAACGACAGCCACGACAAATGGTGGTTGACTTCGCTGAATCCCGAAGGCGCTTCGAACCAGACCGGAGGCGATCTCAAACAGTGGAAACGATTTACCATGTCATACCTGTTGAGAGGTTTGTACAGTTACGAAAACCGTTACCTGCTCAATGCATCTTATCGCCGCGACGGTTCGTCCGTCTTTCAGGGCGTCGGAAATACGTGGGATAACTTCTATTCGTTCGGCGCCGGATGGGTTGTTTCCGAAGAAAGTTTCATGGAAGACCAGCAAGTGATTGATTATCTCAAACTGAAAGGATCATGGGGTGTTCTCGGGTCAGAAAACATAGGTACGAACGCCAATACCTATTATCCTACCTATCCGACGCTGAGCACTCAGGGAAGCGCCGTATTCGGTCCCAACGAGACCGTCATACCCGGCTACACGCTGATTTATCTCCCCGACCCAAATCTGAACTGGGAAAAAACGTATTCGTGGGAAGCCGGATTTGAAATGAATCTGCTGAAAAACCGCTTGAGAATCGAGCCGGTATATTACCGGAAGAAGACAACCGACATCATCGTGTTGCTGGCTCCCCGCGGCGGCGTGTATAGTTCACTGCAAAACCTGGGCGATATTGAAAACAAGGGCGTGGAACTGTCCGTGTCGTGGAACGATAAAATCGGCGATTCCGGCTTCAGATATTCACTCGGAGCAAATCTCACCACCATCAAAAACAAGGTGCTCACTCTTGGATTTGACGAAGGCGACGCTATTTTCCAGGATATGGCAAGAACGGTTGCCGGAGAACCGATTAGCCATTTCTACGGATACAAGGTCATCGGTATCTATCAGAACAATGAGGACGTCAAGCAATCCCCGGCAAACACGGTATATACCGTTAAACCCGGAGACCTGAAATATCAGGATATCAACGACGACGGACAAATTACAACCGCCGACCGGACAAACATCGGAAATCCGACTCCCGATCTCACTTACGGATTCAATATCGGTTTGGAGTATAAAGGATTTGACCTGTCTGCGGACATGATGGGCGTTTACGGAAACGAAATCTACCGCGACTGGGATGCTTCTTCGTTCGCAATATTCAATTACCTCACGAAACGGATGGCACGGTGGAACGGCGAAGGAACATCCAACTGGGAGCCGATTCTTGATCCGGGCAGGGCAATCAACAACCGGACGGCTTTCTCCTCCTATTTTGTGGAAGACGGCAGTTTCTTCCGCATCCGAAACGTGCAACTGGGTTATACGTTCAGCGAATCCCTGTTGAGGAAAATCTATTTGAAATCGCTGCGCATCTACGGTAACGTGGAAAACCTGAAAACGTGGAGCAAAAACACCGGCTATACGCCCGAAATCGGCGGTACGGCTATCCGCTCAGGTATTGACAACGGCACATATCCGATGCCGGCGGTATTTACATGTGGCATTAATATTACATTTTAATAAAAAAGATTATGAAAAAAATATATTTGAAATTATTGAACGTTTGCGCCGCAGTTTTGTTGATAACGGCACAAACAGCCTGTAGCGACTACTTTGATCAGGAACCGCAGGGACAATGGTTACAGGGAGAAAATGCCGGAGGATCATACCAGGTTGATGTTTTTTCCATCTACGGTCGTATGAAAGGCTGGGCTATCACGGGCGGTATTCCCGCAATTAACGTTCACAGCATCCGCAGCGAAGACGTGGAAAAGGGAAGTTCGCTAAACGACGGTACCGACGTGATGAATATGTATGACAATTTCAACTACAATGCGGCAGACGGCAACCTTTCCGGTTACTATACCGACAATTACGCCCCCATACATACGGCAAATACGATTTTGTCCGACATGGCGGACGCCGTAGCCGCCGGAACAACTCTTACGCCGGATGAATTGCAGGTCAAGGGAGAGGCTCATTTCTTCCGCGCTTTTCTGTATTTCAATTTAGTGAGAGCGTTCGGCGAAGTGCCGCTCATTGACTTCAAAGTTACCGATGCAGCACAGACAAACATACCAAAGTCCAGTGCAGCAGAGATATATGCATTGATAGACGCAGACCTTGCCGAAGCCGAAGAATTGCTCCCCATACGATGGGAAAACAAATTTGTGGGACGTGCAACCTGGGGCGCTGCCCGCTCGTTGCATGCCAAAACCTACATGATGCGCAACGACTGGCAGAATATGCTGACGGCAGCAACCGACGTCATTAATTCGGGCTTGTATGACCTGAACACGCCTTTCAATCAAATATTCAGGGAAATCGGAGAAAACTGCAGCGAATCCATTCTCGAATTTCAATGTACATCCACTGCTGCTCAACCGGCAAGTACTGAAATCGGAAGCCAGTATGCGGAAGTTCAAGGGGTAAGAAATCAAGGAGATTGGGACTTGGGATGGGGTTGGAACGCTCCTACCGAGGTGCTGGCTGCTGCTTTCGAAGAGGGAGACCCCCGCAAGGACGAAACACTGCTCTATTTTAAAAAACCGTCAGACTCCACCAGGGTTGATTATAATCCCGTAAATACGCCGTATGGAGAAACCCCCATAGCGGAAGAAGTCATGTGCAGGTATTTCAACAAAAAAGTATATACCGACCCGGCTATGCGTCTGCAATTTACAAAACACGGCTTTTGGATGAACATTCGCATCATCCGGTATCCCGAAATATTGTTGATTGCTGCCGAAGCCGCCAATGAACTGGGACAGGCAAATACTGCTCTGGACTATCTGGAACAGGTGCGGGCACGTGCCAGAAAATTGGCAACCGATCCTTCCGCACTGCCGAGGATAACTACAACCAGCCAAAGCGAACTGCGCGAGGCTATTCGTCACGAAAGACGCATCGAATTGGCGGTGGAATGGGACCGTTTCTACGACCTGGTACGCTGGGGCGTCGCAGAGCAGGTTTTGCATGCCGCCGGAAAAACAGGCTATCAAGCCAGACATGCGCTTCTTCCGCTGCCACAGTCGGAAATTGATAAATCCAACGGAGTATTAGTACAAAATCCAAACTATTAAAAACAGATTATTATGAAACTTAGAAAATATTTATATGCAATATTGGCGGTATCCTTATTGATGTTTACCGCACAATCCTGTTTTCAGGATCTGGGACAGAATCCGCCGTTCGACTTTCCCGAACAACCGCCCAAACCGACGGTAAATGAGCAAGGGCAGATTTTTCACATGTCGTTTGAAGACAATTACACGGATTCCGAGAGTGGAAAAGCGGCTACCGTAGTAGGAAATCCGGGATATGCCGAAGGCAGAGTAGGAAAGGCATACGCGGGAGCAACCAACAGTTACCTTACTTTTGCATTAAGCGATATGAAGGAATCTTTAACCTCTGAATTTACGGTTGCATTCTGGTATAAGTTGAACGGAGTCCCCGACCGCGCCGGATTGGTGGTTGTCGGACCTGTTGACGAAGCATCACCGGAGAAGATGAATAACAGAACTTCCGGATTCCGGATTTTCCGTGAAGGCGACGCCAGTACGCAACGGGTAAAAGGAAATGTAGGAAACGGTACCAACGACGGCTGGTTTGATTCACCCGTAGGAGACATCAATTCTGCTGCGCCTGTATGGAAATACGTTACGCTAACATGTACCGATGGAACGATCACCTTATACATAGATGGCGAGGTTGGAACTACCGACGCAGACAGAACGATCAGTTGGAACGATTGTGATATGATGTCTATCGGCTCCGGTGCACCTCGCTTCACTGGATGGGATCATTTCTCTGACCTCAGTTTATTTGATGAGTTGCGCATCTATAACAGAGCGTTGACGGTTGACGAGATTCGGGAAATTATATTCATCGAAACGCCGGAATAACAACCTTTCTCCCCAAGTCCCTCCCCGCAAGGGAGGGACTTTTTTTCCTCCAATGGCGAGGAGCAGAGCAGTTAAAGTTCTTTGATTTTTTCTAAAAAAACATTCCGCAGGAACATTCCCGTCAGGGAATATCGCTCGGTAGAAAATGTTTCCCGTTGTTGGATGCATTCCTACGGAATGCCCAAAGAATGCCCGATTTATTTTAGAACTTGACAATCCTGCCGGAGGAGAGGGAGAGAAAAGGATAGGGCAAGCCCCGACCGCGAAGCGGTCATATATT
>JAITMT010000379.1 GCA_031277235.1 Tannerella sp. | reverse complement strand
CGTTTTATCAACATAATCACCGGATTATCGTCTTCTTTCAAGGTGGAGGCGATTTCTTTCAATTTGCCTTCTTTCAATTCTCCTTTTTCGTAAGATTCAAACAATCGGGGGGCTTCGATGGAATACCATGAGTCAATTTCTTGACTGACAGGTCTTGTCCCACTCAAATATATTTTCTGTTTCGATGAGTAGTCGCCGTTGTAGACGGTATATCCCGAAAGGGCCTTTTCCTTCGTCTCCAACGGAATATATTCCACATCCGTAAAATCCTGAAGAATCAATTCCTTCTTTGGGGAATAACTTTTCGTAACATCAACCGCGATGATGGTATCATGCTGATTATCAGACGATTTACATCCGATCCATCCTGCTGCTATCAGCAGGGTCATGGTCAAAAATGTAATAACTATTTTCATCTCCATATAATTTATTGATTTTTAAATACTTTTTCAACTCCTTTCAAACGCCAAAGATACGAAAAAAAAGAATGGACAAATTATTAAATTATAAAATTCTTATAAAAGTCATAAATATTTTTTCAAATTCATACGCTGTTGAGGATTTTTTTGTATATTTGTCCCTCGACAGTGTAATTAACAGCATTCAGTAACGATGGCTTTTATAGATTATTACAGCGTTTTGGGGTTGCAAAAAGATGCTTCGCCCGATGATATTAAAAAAGCGTACAGGAAACTGGCGCGCAAGTATCATCCGGACGTGAATCCCAACGACAAGGATGCACACACTAAGTTTCAGCAGATAAACGAGGCTAACGAGGTGCTTTCCGATCCCGAAAAACGGAAAAAATACGACACGTACGGTGAACACTGGCAGCACGCCGAAGAATACGAACAGGCGCGGCAGTCGTCGCCGGGCGGAGATTCGCCATTCGGTTTCGGCGGTGGTAGCGGCGGTTTTACCTACGATTTTTCGGGTGGTGACGGGGGCGGTTTTTCCGACTTTTTCGAGCAACTGTTTGGCGGCGCGGGCGGCGGATTTAGTGGCACGGGCGGTTTCGGTGATGCAAGCGGTTTCGGCAACTCAGGCGGTTTCGGCAGCGCGGGAAAGCGTCGGACACGCAGTTACAGGGGGCAGGATTTTCAGACCGAACTGCACCTTTCACTGACCGACGCGGCGCAGACGCACAAGCAAACGTTCAACGTCAACGGCAAGCAAATACGCATCACCGTTCCGGCGGGAGCTGCTGATGGCCAGGTTATTAAATTAAAAGGACAGGCCGGTGCAGGCGTAAACGGCGGTCCGGCGGGCGACCTCTACATCACGTTCGTCATCACCAACAATACGCCGTTTACGCGCAAGGGCGACGATTTATACCTCGATGCGCCGCTCGACCTCTATACTGCCGTTCTCGGCGGCGAAACGGTGATTGACACGCTCGACGGGCGCGTAAAAATGAAAGTGAAACCAGAAACGCAAAACGGCTCGACCGTGCGCCTGAAAGGCAAAGGTTTTCCTCTCTACAAAAAGGAAGGCGAAGCAGGCGACCTTTTCGTTACTTTTAAAATCCTGATTCCCACTAATTTAACCGATAAACAGAAAGAACTGTTTAGCGAATTGTCCAACCTCAAATAAATAATGCGCGATGAACGAAGAATTGATACTTTTGACCGATTTTATAAGCTCCACCGATGCCGAACTCGAATTTATCGACCTGCTCGAAGCGGAAGGACTGATACAGACAATAGTGCGCGAACAGGTGAAATACATTCATACAGAGCAACTCCCCGACCTCGAGACTTTTACGCGCCTCTACTACGACCTGTCCATCAATATCGAAGGTATTGACGTGATCCATAATCTGCTGCAACGCATGCGCGAGTTGGAAGCGGAATTGCGGTTGTTGAGGGGAAGGATAATGTGATTTCATAATTAAAAGTCAACGATATTATAAAAATAATATTTATTTTAATGTTAAGTATTTAAAAA
The DNA here is from genome assembly GCA_031277235.1 of Tannerella sp. Taxonomy (GTDB): domain Bacteria; phylum Bacteroidota; class Bacteroidia; order Bacteroidales; family Tannerellaceae; genus Tannerella. Next base: position 4,766 of record JAITMT010000379.1, on the reverse strand, counting down.
AAACGAAAATATGAAAACAATTAATTTTTTGTTAGCATCCTTTTTATCGTTGGCAATATTGTCAGGATGTGAAAATGAAAGACAATCGACGGAAGATTTCATAACAGTTGATGTCACAAAAAGCTATCCTAAAAAGGAATTGATTCTTCAAGATTTTGCGGATGTGGAATATATCGTATTGGAAACAAATGATGACTTTCTGACTCAGGGTATTGTAATGGATATTGGCAAAGAAATCATGGTAGTCAAGAATCGACTGGATGGCGATATTTTTATTTTTGACAGAAAAACCGGAAAAGCTTTGAAAAAGATAAACCGAAAGGGTCATGGAGGCGAGGAATATGTTTATCCGGGAGCGATTCGTTTTGATGAAAGTAACAAAGAGCTGTTCGTGAACGATGTCGATACAAGAAAGATTTATGTATACGATTTGGATGGAAATTTTAAACGAAGTTTTAAACATAAAGAAGGTGCCATATATTTTAATATAGTGGATTTTGATAAAAATAATTTAATTAGCTTTGATGGAAATTTTCCGGACTATGGCATGCCGAGCAGGCAACAATTTGCGTTTGTTTCCAAGCAGGATGGAAGTACTAAACAAATTGAATTTCATTTTACCGAAAAGAAAACGGAGGTTGTAGTGAAATATCTACCCAATAATGCGTCCATTTCCACCAATGCAGGAGGTTATTTTCAAATAAGAAAGTATATGGGAGACTTGTTTCTCGTCGAACTTTCTTCCGATACGATATTTAGATATCAGTCTAAAAATAAGATGGATCCGGTGATTGTAAGGACTCCATCCATCCAATCCATGATGCCGGAGGTTTTTCTTTGGTTAAGTTGTCAATCGGACAGGTATTACTTTATGGAAACAATGAAAAAAACAGTTGATTGGGAAACAATGAAAGGGTTGCCGAGAACCGATTTGGTATACGACAAACAGGAAAAAACCATATATGAATATGCTGCGTACAACGACGATTATGAACCAAAAAGACATGTAGATATGAATGACCGTTTTGTAAATGACGAAATCGTAACGTGGGTGAGATTAGATGCCTATCAACTTGTTGATGATTACAATAAAGGCAGACTGAAAGGTAAATTGAAAGAAATTGCCTCCACAATGGATGAAGAAGATAATCCTGTGATTATGTTGATAAAACCAAAGATATAGAGCGGTTTTATTACGAAATTGTTTTTATGCGGTACTCGGAGCGGGACTTGAACCCGCACAGCTGCATTAGCCAAAGGATTTTAAGTCCTTCGTGTCTACCATTCCACCATCCGAGCGGCATGATTTCTGATGAGCGGAAGACGGGACTCGAACCCGCGACCCTAACCTTGGCAAGGTTATGCTCTACCAACTGAGCTACTTCCGCGAAAATAGTAACTGAATAACAGAATAACTGAATAACAGATTATCTGAATTATCTGAATAACTGGGTAACAGAATAATTCAATTATTGTTGTAAGGCAAAAACCGCTGTTTTGCGGTGGCAAAGGTAGTGATTTATTTGATTTGTGCAATAGGGCAATACAAAAAAACTTCTTTTGTCAACATTACAGATACAAAGGTACCGATTATTTGAAATTATGCAATATTTCTTCCAAGATTTGCCAGTATTTCCCGATAGCGTAATGTAGCAAGTTCGCTTGGCGTTCCTTTTCTGCAAAATTCAAGTTTGGCGAGTTTGGGCACGACGCGTTCCACGATGATGTGGCCGTCGACAAGTTTTGAACGCAACGCATCCAATGCTTCAAGAAACCGTTTGTCTTCTTTCGCCCTGTTATAAAACGATAGAACATACACATACTGAAACAGATTGTAGTTCCCGAACGGGTATTCCACCTGCATGAAAAGCGTTCCCATTCCGTAATGACAGGGTCCGATGGGCTTTCTGATAATCCAGTGTTCCAGCAGAAAATCGACTGCCTGTTCAAGCGCCGGTTCGCGATTGAGGCAGTCGGTGAAGCGGAAGGCGTTCAGGACAGTAAGTGTCGGCATTGGATTGGAATATTCCGTTTCCGGGCCGCGCCCGTAGGAGAATTTTTCGCATCGCCATCCGCCATCAACATACTGTGTATCAAGTAAATGTTGCAATGTCTTTTGCAGGCGATCATCAGACTGATAACCCATACGGCAGAACAGATAGGCGGCGTTGGCGGTCTGACACGGGAAAATGCTACTTTTGGGATAAAGCTGAAAACGCCCGTCGTCTTTCCATACGCTAAAAAATAAATCGGCGACCTCCTTCAAAACAGGTTCAGATGGTTCCATACCCAATTCCATGAGCATGAGAGCGCTGTTATACGCGGAAAAAGGGGATCCTTTAAGCAAACGCCTGTCCGGCGTAGTCCAATAATCATCTCCAAAATCGTGTCTGTGCGACAGGATCGTTTCAATGTCCGGTATGTATTGTTTTTTGACTGTCATAAATACTGTCCGAATCGGCGTATCCTTTCAGAAATTGCGATTTCGTCATTTGGCGATACGCCTTTTCGTCATAAACATCGCTATCTTTCACAAAAACAACTATGCGCACATTTTTGTCCTGTTCGGCAGCCAATTCCTGACGCACACTGCGGGGGATCAATATTTTGTTGTCCTTGATTTTCGATTTGAATTCGATCGCTCTCATATATATTCAATTTTTAGACTGCAAATATACGGTATTCTTTATGATTCGCCAAATTTTAATGCCTTTCAAATTTAGTTTTTTAGACAAATGGGGACGTTCATTTTTTTATCATTTCAAATCGCTGTAAAAAAACATGCCCGTCATCATTTCTCACATTGATCAGCCTGACCCATTTTCTGATTGTCCCGACAAATACGGTCAGCATCAGCAACATGGCGACACCGGCCAGGACAGGACGTTATGTTGATTTTTTCAACCATGCAGGGTCGTTTTCGAACGAGAACACGTCTTTTCCTCTGATTAATTCATGACGCAAAACGCCTGTCAAGACAGGTTTGTCGGACGTGTTCCAATCCATATAAACATAGATGTCTGTCTGTTGTGCCATACGCTACTTTTTTGATGCTCTTTCTTTTACGGTCAGTTTTGCATCCTGCAACAGGCGTCCCAACACATCATCTTTGGCTACGAGCAGCAGGTCTTTGTCAAGTCCCAAAATGGCAAGTGCCCTGAAATAGAAGCCGATAGCGACACCTTCGTCGCCTTTCTCTATTTTAATCAGCGTGTTACGTGATATGGCGGCGCGCTCGGCTACTTGCTCCGACGACAAATCCCTGCGCAATCTGGCCAGCTTGATGTTTTCTCCGAATGCAGCCATCGTTCTTTGTTGACTGGGAAGTAAGGGACGTTTCATTTTATAATGTTCAAAATTTTGCGCAAAAGTAGTGATAATTGTTCATAATTGCAAACATTATGATGGGAAATTTTTATGTGATTGAATATTTTGCTACAGGAGATTGCGGATCAAGTCCGCAATGACGGGGGCGGAACCTTGAACTTTGAACCTTGAACCTTGAACCCTTCGTCAGTTCGTCACCACTCCTGAGTTGCCGCTGACCGTGATATTGTAGCTTCGGAGGCCGTGTTTTTTGCCTTCTATGGCGAGGCCGGTGCCGTCGATGATCTGATAGGTGGTGCCGCATTTGGAGCAGTGGGCGTTCATGCCGTCATCGACAACGTCTACAACGACGTTTCTGCTCGGTGTCGTTTCGTTGGGACATGCCAGGTCGAAAGCGCTGAATGTATCCATGGCGGTGTGCACCACCAATAATCCGCCTAAGCCCAGGCTTTCATTTTGTTGCGGGTTGAAATCCACTCCGGGATTGGAGTAGAGATACGTTCGGTATCCGCCGATTCCACGCAGGTCCTTGTCCCTGTATAGGAGGTCCAATCGCAGGAAAACCCTTCCTTCGACGGGATTGACGGGGAATTTTTCGCACGCAATCACGGCGAAAAACAAGAGACAACATATAAATCGTTTCATCGGACTGTTCATTTGCTTAATAACGCTTCTTCCGCCCGATTTATTTTTTCAAAGGCGAATCCGGAGATGATTTGCTCTTTCAAACGCAGAATTTCGTCATTGCACAGGTTTCCGATGCTGCCTTCGTGCGTATGCCGGACGGTTTTGTCGGGGTGAAAGCGGCCTGCTTCGATATCAAGGCCGACCTGTCTGTAAGCGTCGCGGAAAGGCACTCCCGAAAGCACGAGCCGGTTGACTTCTTCAACGCTGAAAAGCAGAGAATATTTGGGGTCGTCAAGGATATCGTGATTGATCTCAACGTGTTGCATCATCTGCGAAACCATATTTATACAATCCTGCATCTCCTCAAAAACAGGCAGAAAGAGTTCCTTGATGATTTGCATGTCGCGGAAATAGCCGGAAGGGAGATTGTTGGTAATCAGCATGATTTGCTGTGGCAAGCCTTGTATCTTGTTGCATTTGGCGCGTGTCAGCTCGAATACGTCGGGGTTCTTTTTGTGGGGCATGATGCTGGAGCCGGTCACATATTCGTCCGGCAGCTTGATGAATCCGAAGTTCTGGCTGTTGTAGAGGCATGCGTCCATCGCTAATTTCGAGAGGGTTGCGGCTATCCCGGACAGCGCAAAAGCCACGGTGCGCTCCATCTTGCCGCGTCCCATCTGTGCGTAGACGACGTTGTAGTTCATCGAGTCGAAACCAAGCAATTCGGTTGTGAGCGAGCGGTCTAACGGGAATGAGGAGCCGTAGCCGGCAGCCGAGCCTAACGGGTTGCGGTTGCATATCTTATAGGCTGC
>JAITMT010000337.1 GCA_031277235.1 Tannerella sp. | reverse complement strand
GGTTTATTGGCTTGCAGATTTTCGCTGTCGTCCAGCACGCAGAAAAACTGTGCGCCTCCCTTTTGCAGGATATTGATGGGAATAACGCCAAACTGGCTGCCGGGGCTGACGGAAATGCTACCCCGTCCAAAGTCGCTGTCATACGTAACGCCCGATAAATTGTCAAACGTATAATCCACGCCATATTTTGCCGTAGCCAGAATCGTCTGATACTGGTCGGGGTTCAGACCTTCCGGCAAATCCGTAACATAGCGGTCGAGCGTGATGAGGTAGAACACCTGATCCACCATCCGGAAATTCACCGTAAGCGCCTGTTCCGTGGCAAGCCCGATCAGTTGCACGCCGATTTGGTCTTCTCCGACTGCGAACGCCTCCTTCCTAATGCCGGAGGGAGAGGCGACCTGTCCATACAGGTCGGGAGAAAATTCCACAAACAGGGGACCCTGATACTTGCGGTCTTCCTGTTCGCAGGAAGAAAGGCAACTCAACACCCCCAAAACGGATAGAATGATATATATTTTTTTCATATCGTTAATATTTAACATGTTACATTTCTTTAATAACCCGGATTATTGACCAGATTTTCATTGACGTCCATTTCCGTCTGCGGGATGCCTGCAACGACCTTGAAATCGGTGTAGGGCAAGGTTACGCTGGGCAGTTCCTTGGTAATATCCAGTCCCTGCCGTTTGAGGTCGAAGAGGCGGTGTCCTTCAAAACAGAGTTCCAGCCGGCGTTCCTTCTGTACCGCGGCGGCGAGGTTTCCGTTGGCGGCGGTGGTAGCGCCCAGTCCGCGCGCCGCGCGCAAGGCGTCCACATCGCTCCGGGCGGTGTTATAGTCGGGAGTAGCCAATTTCAGCGCGGCTTCCGCACGAATCAGATACATCTCGGAAATCCGGATCAGCGCGATATTGTCCTGTCCGAACGAGCCTTGCCAACTGTTGAACTTGGTTGTCCACCACACGTCCTGACTTCCGAAATGCGCTTTCCGCATCAAATCCAGTCTTTTATCGCCCGTCTCAAACTGAGTCCGCAGATTTTCGGCGATAATCAGTTCTCCTTCGCCGGAGCCAATTCCGTCGCCGAAACCGTCTTCGTCGCGGTTTCCGTTATCCAGCGTGGCATAGACGGCGTGCAGGGAACTTGCTCCCAACGCTTCCGGAGCGCTGAAAGTGAGTTCAAAAATGGATTCTGCGCCGTCAGTGAACAAATCCCGGTAGTCGCCGGTGTGCAGGGCGGGATTATTTTGCCCGATTACCCAGTTCGCCGCTTCTATGGCTTCCGACCATTTGGATTGATAGAGATAAGCCCTTGCCAGTAAAGCCCTTGCCGCATAACTTGTGGCGCGTTGCGGGAAATTGGAGCCGTCGTTGCCTGTCAGGAGCGTGAAAGCCTCGTTCAAATCCTGTTCCACCTGCGCCCAGATGGCGTAAATATCGCTTCGGGAAGGATAGGCGTCGGGTCCCATCGTCAAAAAGGGAGCGGTCATCAACGGAACGCCCAGGGCAAAATCGTTTACCAGATGACCCGGCTCGCGGGAATACGCCCGAAGCAGGTCAAAATAGAACAATCCGCGCAGAAACAGGGCTTCTCCCTTGATTTTATCGCGCGTACCGGTCTGCGTGGCGTCAATTTCGATATTGTCAATGGCGGCGATGATGTCGTTGGTAACGGCAATCACGGCGTAGGCGTTCGTCCAGATATTTACTCCGGCGCCCATCACGTTGCGATATTCGTCGCGAAACATGTATCCGCCCTGCGTCATGCCGCAATTGTCCGCCAGAATTTCGGGCTGACAAATCATGTTGCGACCGTAGAGGCTGGTGCTCTGCATCATATCGTAGGCGCCGAGCAGCAGACTTTCGCTGCCCGCAAGCGTGGACAGCACCTTGTCGCCCGGCAACGAGTCTTTGGGATTGACTTCCAGCATGCTTTCACAGGAAGTAAACATTGCGAAAGCAACCGTTAATAAAAAATATATTCTCTTTTTCATATTGTTACCGTTTTAAAAGTCTAATTTTAATCCAAAACTGAATGAACGCGACTGCGGATACGTCCGGGTGTCATAACCGACAAATTCCGGGTCGTAGCCGGGATAGGTCGTGGTCGTCCATAAATTATATCCCTGTATGTAAACCTGCGCCGAATTGAGCCGTAACGGGCTGATCCACTGATGCGGCAGCGTATAATTCAGGGAAACCATTTTCAGTTTGATGAAATCCGTTTTTTCATACGTCAGGGTCGTGAAGTCGGTAGCCATCGGAAGCGCGTCGCCCGGATAAAGCGAGCCTAAGATCGGTTTGGCTATCCAGGTGTAATCGCCCGGCTGATTCCAGTGTTCGTAGTACATCGGACGGTACAGGTTGGCGTCTCCGTCGAAATAGAGCAGCGCGATCTTGTCCGTCCATTGCGAGATTCCGCCTTCCTGGAACTGGAACGTAAACGAGAGTTCCAGCCCCGCGTAGGAGAGATTGTTCGTGAAACCGCCGAAGAACTTGGGATCAACGCCGGGAATCCAAATCCGGTCTTCCGGTCGCGGCGCATAAGTGATATAGCCGTCCCTGTCGTAGTACATCGGGCGACCGTCGCTCGGATTGACGCCTGCCCATTGATAAACCTGTTCGGAAGTTACCGATTCGCCTACCTTGTAATTGCCGACAACGTCCAGTCCTTCGATGAGCGAAGTTACTTCGTTTTTGGTGAAGGAGAAGTTCAGATTGGAACTCCAGTTGAATTTTTCGGTTTTCACGTTTTCCGTATTGATGGTAACTTCCACGCCGCTGTTCCGGATTCCGCCCATGTTGGACGGCATCACGGTAAAGCCCGTCGTCGAAGGTATGGGACGGTTATACAGCAAGTTGCGCGTATTGGTAACGTAATAATCCACGTCAAAGGAGAGTCTGTTTTTGAAAAGCATTGCCGCCAGTCCGACATTCACCGAATGGCTTTCTTCCCACGTAAGATCTTCGTTTCCGATGGCGATGGGCGAAAGGGCAGCCTGACCGTTATACGCTCCCTGACCCTGATAGAGGCGACGGGAAATAAAGTTGCCGATTTCGGAATTTCCGGTTACGCCGTAACTTGCCTTGAGTTTGAGGTCGTTGACAAACGTAAGGTTTTGCATGAATTTTTCTCCGCTGATGCGCCATGCGCCCGAAACCGAAGGAAAAGTTCCGAAACGGTTGTTGGCGCCAAAACGGGAAGACCCGTCGCGGCGCACGGTTGCCGAAAGGATGTATTTGTCCTGATAGGTGTATCCCAAACGCCCGAACAGACTGACCGTTTTCCACGCCGTATAAGGCGCATCGACGGAAATGGGAATAGCCGTAGCGCCCAGCGTCAGCACGTCGGGGCTTGAAACGCCCTCGCCCGCGCCGTAGAAACCGTTTGTCTCGGATTGCACATAGGAAAAGCCCGCCATGGCATTGAGGCGATGATTTTCCCCGAAGGCATGTTGATAATTGAATACTTCTTCGTTTTGCAACCGGGTCGTGCGTCTGTTACTTTCTTCTACCGAGCCGTTCGTAGCCGCTCCCAGGCGGGTTCGGGGGTCAATGGAGAGATGTTCGAATATCTCCAGATAGTCCACGCCGAGGCTTGATTTGAAAGTCAGTCCGGGCAATATCGTAAAAGTGAGGTCGTTGCCCGTCGTCCATTTGTTGGTCGTTCCCAGATATTGGTTTAAATCAAGCACTTGCAGGATGTTATGTTCGTAATAACCGTCTTCCAGATTTGAAATGTAATTGCCGTTTTCGTCATAAATGCGGTTTGTCGGTTGAATCAGCATGGCGGAACGGGCAGGGTTGGATGTGTTGATAGACGATGTTTGACGCTGCCTGACGGTGCTGAAATTGTTGTGGGTGGAAAATTCCAGCCACTTGTTGATTTTGTGCGTTACGTTCAGACGCGCCGATATGCGCTTGAACCACGTAAATTCCATGGTACCGTTGTCGTCGGTATAGCCTACGGAACTGAAAAACGTGGTTTTGTCGCTGCCGCCGGACATGCTCAACTGATAGTCCTGATTGACTCCGGTGCGGAATACCGCGTCGAACCAGTCGTAGGTGGGCGCGTTGGAAAAGCCGTCGGAACCCCAGCCGCGACCCTGATAGTCGGCTAATTTGTCCAAATAGAGTTTGCCGTTTTCTCCGTAGAGATTTTTGTAGGAAAGGAGTGTCAGTTCCGCAAACTGCGGACCGGTCATGGTCGGGATTTGGCGGGCTACGTTTTGGAAACCGACGGAAGATTTGAATGAAAATTTTGTTTTTCCGGCGGCTCCTTTTTTGGTCGTAATGAAAATCACGCCGTTGGCTGCCTGCGCTCCGTAAATGGAGGCGGAAGCGCCGTCCTTCAAAATATCAATACTTTCGATATCGTCCATGTTCAAGCCGCCAAGCGCGTCGGTGCTGGTTAAAATTCCGCTGCCCTGATCTCCGGTCGTAACCTGCACGCCGTCAATAATATAGAGCGGTGCAGTGCTTGCGTTCAAACTGCCGCGACCGCGAATCAGAATATCCACGGCGCCTCCGGGCAGTCCGGACGCCGAAGTAATCTGTACGCCGGCGGCTTTTCCCTGCATCGCCTTTTGAAAGTTTTCCACCGACGCTTTGGTCAGTTCCTCGTTGCGGATATTGGATACTGCACCGGATATATTTTTCATTTTTTCCGATCCGTATCCGATTACCACCACTTCGTCCAACAGCCGCTGATCGGGTCGCAAAGCCACGTTGATGACCGCGCGTCCGTTAATCGTTTCTTCCCGAGTCTGCATTCCGAGATAGGAAAATTGCAGCACGGTAGCTCCTGCGGGCGTTTCGAGGGAGTAATTTCCATCCATGTCCGTAGCCGTTCCGATCGTGGTTCCTTTCACAACTATCGAAGCAAAGGGGATAGGTTCCCCGTTTTCTTCTTCGGTTACAATTCCCTTTACAACGGTTTGCGCCTGAATTGCTCCAAGCCCACACCAGGCAAGCAGAATAAGAATTTTCAGTTTTTTTCTCATACTTTTGTATTTAAAGGTTGTTATTCTTTTGTTTTTACTTTATAATGATCTCCCGAAAGGAGTATTTTCAACAGGATGCCGTCGGACGACATGTTTCCGTCGGCGTCGCTTCGCGGAGGGGTCGTGGATTGCGGTTCAAAAACCATCACGGAACGGTGTCCCGCCACTTCAAAAGAGCCGTCGCCCGACACGATAATCGCCGTGGATTCGTCTATTCCGATGCCCGGCATTTGATGTTCCACCACCAGACTGAGAAGCCTGTTTTCCCGTTTCCGCTGGATGAAATGCTGGTCTATAACGGCGAAATCCACAAAACCGAAACCTTCGGACGTCAGGACATTTCCGTCCTTGATGCAGGAGAAATTGCTTTCGGGGTCGTTTTTCTCCTCTCCCGTAATCATGATTTTACTCATGACCGCCGCCCCTGCGCTGGTGCCGCCCACTACGCCGCCCTGCCGGTAAATTTCCTTGATTTTTTCCAGAAACGTTGTTCCGAGTAGCATGGGAGTCAGCCGGTTCTGGTCGCCGCCCGAAAAGAAAACGCCGGTTACGCCGTCCAATTTCAATAGGTTCGTGTCCAAATCCGCCTCGCCTTTGGCAAAGAAAACGTATTCGACCGCCGTGCATCCCAGATTTTGCAGTTCTTCGACTTGGTACGCTCCCGTGCCTTCGGCGTCTTCGCTGGCAAAGGGAACTATTAAAATTTTGGCGTCCTTTCCTCCGGCAAGGTCTATGAACCGCCCCATCAGTTGGGGAGTGCGGTCGCCGCCGCCGAGAATGAAAAGATGACCTTTTGGCAGGTTCTTTACCGGTTCTTCCGTTTTCTGTTCCGCCGTTTGGCAGGCGGAAAACAGGAATAATGCACAGTATATAATTGATAATTTCTTCATCACAGTTGTAATTTATTTATGTATGCTCAACAGGATAGAATAGCCCCTCCCCAACCCTCCCCGAAGGGGAGGGAGTCCCCTTCCTTCGGAGGGGTTAGGGGAGGCTTCATTCCTAACGGAATGCCGAATTTGCTGTAATATTGAGCAGTCATATAATTTATCTTCATAATTGTCAATTGTCAATTCTCAATTGTCAATTGTCAATTGAATCGTCCATTATCAATTGCATCGCGATTTTCGCGCTGTTTTCCAAATCCTCGTACAGAATGCACTCTTCGTTGGAATGTGGATTCTGCGCTCCGGTGCCTAAGTTAATCGTCCGTATCCCTTTTGCATTCAGGGAATTGGCGTCGCTTCCTCCCCACGACATGGCGGCTTTCGCTTCCAGTCCGAGGCTCGTCATCACCTGAACCAGCCGCTGATATTCGCGCGATTCGGGGCTGATGATGTACGGTCTGAAATCCCAAATGATACCGACCTCTGCCGTGCCGCCGTATTTTGCGGCTGTTTCGTGGAAATACCGCTCTACTTCGCGGGCGGTGCGATCCACGATATTCACGTCCTTGGAACGGATTTCTCCCTCCAATTGCACGAAATCGGGTACAACGTTGGTTGCCGTGCCGCCTTTGATCAAACCGATATTTGCCGTCGTGTCGGCGTTGATCCGCCCGAACGGAAATTTCGCCAGCGCCTCGACGGCAATTTGTATGGCGTTGATTCCCTTTTCCGGCGCAATGCCCGAATGCGAGGCTTTTCCGTGAATGATGATATTGAGCGCAACGGCTCCGCACGATTCGTTCACAAAAGTTCCGGTCGGCAGATAGGAGTCGAAAACGAATCCCGATTGGATTGCCGGGTCTAATTTCAAACTCTGTGAACCCAAAAGCGTCGTTTCCTCGCAAGTCGTGAAGGCAAGCGTAAACGGTCGCAGGGGAATATTTTCGGTAACAGCCTTTTTCAGGGCGTAGAGAAGCGCCGAAATACCCGCCCGGTCATCCACGCCCAGCACGGTCGTACCGTCCGAAGTAATGCGGTCTTCGTGAAAAACGGGTTTCACGCCGAGGGTCGGACGCGCCGTATCCATGTGGCAAAGCAGGACGAAATCGCCTCCGCCGTTGATTGGGCAGATTACGTTTCCGGTATTGCTGCCCGTGATTGCGGCGGCGTCATCCGTGAAGGGAGAAAATCCCAATCCGGTCAAAAACCGCACAATATAATCGGCGACCGGTTTTTCATTTCCCGAAACGCCGTCAATGGCGATGAGTTCGAGAAAAAGAGAAGTTAAATCATCTGTTGTTTTCATCATATTTAAAATCCGTTAAGTTTCATTGTAACAGTAGGAATAAGCAGCAGGAAGCCCAGCAGCACCATGAACAGGATGAACTTCCAAACCCATTTGAACCATTTTCCAAACGGTATCCGGGCTATCCCCAACACGCCGATCAATACGCCGGAAGTGGGCGCAAACATTGAGGTGAACTCGAACTGGAACGCCATGACCGCCGTTTGACGCGATATGCCGATCAAATCCGAGAAGGGAGCCATGATGGGCATCGTCAGGGCGGCTTTGGCGCTGCCCGAAGCAATAATCATGTTGATACACGTTTGAATCACATACATCACGCCCATCGAGGCGATTTGTCCGACGCCTTCCATTCCCTGCGCCAGTTTGTATAAAATCGTATCAATCACCTGTCCGTTTTCCAGAATGATGATGATTCCGCCTCCCAATCCCACCACCAATGCGGCGGAAAGAAGATCCTTGGCTCCGTCAATAAACTTCTGACTGATCAAATTGCCCGTATCTCCCATCGCAATCCCGCTCAAGAGTCCCATCACCATAAAGAGTCCCGAAATTTCCCCAATATACCATTTATAGCCCATTACGCCTACAATCAGGTAGATAATGGAATATATCAGCACCGTCAAAATGTAAAAATGCACCGATTTACGCGCTGCCAGCGCGGCGACGACGGCAAATAAAACCGTAAGACCGGGTATCAAATAGGGAACCGTAATCGTACTGTTTCCGACGGTCATGGAAGTTACCGGATAGAGAAAAGCCATAATTCCCATGCCAACCACTGCCAAGCCATAACTGATCCACGTGGAAAACGGCGTGTGATACACGACGTCCGTTCCGTGTTCCTCGCCCCGTTCTCTCCAGAAAGCATCTTCCTCATACATGGGAGATTTTTCGGGATGCCGCTTTACTTTACGCGCGTACCATAATACAAATGCGATGGAAATAATTGTTACGATGACCCAGCAAACAAACCGGTATTCAAGTCCGGAAAAGAGCGGCAGCCCGGAAATTCCCTGCGCAATGCCGATGGTAAAGGGATTGAGAATGGCGCCGGCAAAACCGACGTGCGCCGCCAGATAGACCATGCACACGCCCACGATGGAATCGTATCCCATGGAAATTGCCAGCGGAACGATGATAATGACGAAGGCTATCGTCTCCTCGCTCATGCCGAAAACGGCTCCGAAAAGACTGAATACGGTCATCACCAATACGATGACAATATTTCCCACGCCTAATTTTCTGACAAAGGGAATCCTCTCCAGTCGCGTTGCCCATCGCAAAAAGGAGTGGATTCCCGCATCTATCGCCTTGCTCGAATTGAGTATCCAGAATGCGCCGCCCATGATGAAAATGAAGGCTATAATGCCCGACTGACGCACAAATCCGTTAAACAGGGCGCTGAAAATCTGCCAGCTTTGCGGTTGAGACTCGACGTAGTTAAATGCTATTTTTGAGGTCATTACGCCATCCACCTCGACTTCGCTGTGCACATATTCTCCGCCGGGAAGAATCCATGTCAGCAGCGCGCATACGACGATGATGGCAAAAATAATGACATAGGTATGCGGAATGGAACGTTTCTTTTTCATGGGCATGCAGTTTTATCATGGTTTGCGTATGAGAAAGAATCGCCGCTTATCGGCGCCGCTGCGCCTTGTATTTGGGTTGTTTGTTCAATAGATAATGTCCTGTTCATATTTTTTGATATTAGAATTGGATGAGTTCATACTAAAAGGGTTTCCGTTGAAAAGAAGATTTCCTTTACAAGAACATAAAATAATACGTAAAATTTTTCCGGAAAGAAAATCTTAACTGCAAGGCACAGCGATATCGAAAACCTCATGTTTCAACTCGGAAATTGGAATAATATGGGCTTCCACAAAGCGTCGGTCAATAACCGTTTTTAGTAATATGTAGTTTTTGCTCCTTATCATGACCGCAAAGATAGAGATTATTTTTTTGAAAAAACAAATAAAGTGCGGTTTTTTTTTGGATTTAACAATTGGAATCCGGTGTTTTTTCTGATAAATTGCTGATAAATAGAAGATTGAATGAAAACAGGCAAATGAAGAAATGAAAGGAGAAAATTTACGGGTATGGCGACGGTGAAGAGTGTTTGAAAATATCCCTTCTTTAGAAGGATTTGTCGAGTTTCTACTTCAAAACAAAATACCCCAAAAAAGTAAGCAAAACCCCCAGAACAATACTCGCTAAAACATAGATAATCGCCTGAAAATAAAGATTATTGGAAAGCAGCAACAACGTTTCGCGACTGAAAGCCGAAAAAGTGGTGAACCCGCCGCAAAAACCGACCACGAAAAACAGCCGGAAATGATGCGATAACATTTCATTTTTAGCCATCAATCCCATCGCCAAACCGATTAATAAACAGCCGGTTAAGTTGATAATTAACGTGGCGTAGGGAAAGCCGCTTTGTGTCTTCAATACATTCCATTCGCCGATTAGAAACCGTAAAACCGTACCAATCGCCCCGCCTGCCGCAACCAATAATATTTGCCTCATAATCAGTTATTTTTATTTTCCCGGTCGCGGAAATCCGCCTGCCGAAGTCATGGCAAAAACGCCTTTCTGTTTGCTGCGGATGTCTTCGACGAGATAAAACGCCTTGGGATCAAACTTTTCGATGATTTCGACCACTTTCTGGTAGGATTTTCGGCTCACAACCGTCTCAATAATATCAACTTCCGAAATGGCGCCTTCGCCGCGAACGAAAGTAGAGCCGAAACCGTTGTTGCTCAATTCCTGCTTCAACTCGTGCCCGTCATTTTTGGCATAGACGCGGAACAGAATGTATCCGAACGCAATTTTATTCTCTACCAAAATACCGACGTAATTACCTGATGCATAGCCTGCTGCGTAGGAAACGTAGTGAATCAGACTGCTTGCGTGCGAAAAGACCTGGGAGATAATGACCACCCAGATGAAAACCTCAAAAAATCCGACGATCGGAGCCTTGTAACGTTCTCCTTTTGAGACAAATATGATACGCAACGTTCCCAGCGTAACATCGCAAATACGACCGAAAAAAATCACAACCGGCAGCAACCAGGGATAAGTGTCAAAAATTTCAAACATAATTATTTTTAATGAATTGCAGGTACAAAGATATGCAAAATTTTTCGTACTTTTGTCAATTTGCCTCAAAAAAATCCGAAAGCGAAGTTTCGCTAAGGATGATTGCATTCAAGACAGCCTCAGCGGACGGCAGGGATTGCAAATCGGCGTCAGCGGGTTACTGAAATTTTGGAATTTAGATTGAATCTTCAAATTCTACACACCAATTCCCCGATTCGCTTGCTTCTGTTTGTTTGCCTGCGGCAACGCTCCGCTCGCCTGCAGTTATGAAACATCCGGCTTTTCCATATTATTCATCCCCTTCGGGGAATTGAAAATACAGAACTTAATAGCCTTGTTCCCAAGGAGGAATTGCGCCGGATAAATTCCCCTCCTCGAGGGGTGTCGCGAAACGGCGGGGTGGTTGGGGACGATTGTCCGTTTTTAATTCTAACTGGGTTCAAGACTACGTCAGAATTCCTCCTTTCTCCCGCCATCACGAATCGCTTTCCAATACATTTCACAGAATTAACAGAATTTTCAAAATTAACAGAATTCAATTCTGTAAAAAAACCAGCACCGAAAACATATCACAGAAACAATTCAGAACTCTTTCCAACCTTTTGTCCAAAAATTTCTTTTGCACATCCAAAAAATTGAGTAATTTTGCCCCGTTAATCTTTTAAAATAACTGTCGTATGAAATTAAAATTGCACCTGTTCAGCGTATTGCTTCTTTTATTCGTTTCTTCCTGCCAAAAGCAAACGGAAAAATTCACCCGTTCCCAATGCTTCGACGAGGGATGGAAGTTTTATCTCGGGAAATTGCCCGAAACTGCCGGAATGACCGTTGACGACAGTCAATGGAGAACGCTGGATTTGCCGCACGATTGGAGTATCGAACTCCCTTTCTCCAGGGAAAAAGGCAATATTGCCACCGCGCAAACCGTCGGAGGCGTCGGATGGTACAGCAAGAAATTCACGCTGCAACCGTCGCAGGAGAACAAAATCATACAACTCTATTTTGAAGGGTCGTACATGGAAACCGAAGTCTGGCTGAACGGACAGAAAGCCGGTTATCACCCCTACGGATATACTTCCTTTTTCTGTGATATTACGCCTTTCTGCCATCCTGCCGGCAAGGAAAATACCCTGGTCGTCAAGGTCAGCAATCTTGGAAAAAACAGTCGGTGGTATGCCGGGTCCGGGATTTACCGTCATGTCTGGCTGATTACTGCCGACCTGCTGCATCTCGACAATTGGGGAGTGTTTGTTACAACGCCTTCCGTCGCGGAAGACAAGGCGACGGTGCATGTTTCGGCGGATATTCTGAATGAAACGGCAGAAGAACAGGATTTGGATGCGGTTATTCAAATCAAAGACCGTACCGGAAAAATAGCGGGCGAAAAGACGGTGCATGTAACCGGATTGAAAGCCAAGGAGCAATCCACATTGAACGAAGACATCGAAATTACCAACCCGGATTTATGGTCGCCGGATTCTCCGGTTTTATATACAGCCGTCGTTTCCATCCAAACCGGAAACCGGGTGAGGGACGAAATGACGGTACCTTTTGGTATTCGCAGCATCGCTTTCAGTCCCAAAGAAGGATTTCTACTGAATGGAAAATCCCTGAAACTGAAAGGCGGATGCGTCCATCACGACAACGGTTTGCTGGGCGCTGCGTCCATTGACCGGGCGGAAGAAAGAAAGGTGGAATTGTTGAAAACCAACGGGTTTAATGCCGTTCGATGCGCGCACAATCCCCCCGCCGAGAAATTCCTCGAAGCCTGCGACCGGCTGGGAATTTTAGTCATTGACGAAGCTTTCGACCAGTGGCAAAAGCAGAAAAATCCGGAAGATTATCACCGCTTTTTTGATGAATGGCATGAAAAAGACGTAACTTCGATGGTCAAACGCGACCGGAATCATCCTTCCATCATTATGTGGAGCATCGGCAATGAAATCCCGGAAAGGGCTGATTCTTCGGGAGTTGCCATTGCCAAAGAATTGAAATCCATTATACGCAAGTACGACGTTACGCGCCCGGTAACGGCGGCGATTTGCAGTTTCTGGGATAATCCGGGCTTGCAATGGTCTGATGCGGAGCGGGCATTTGCGAATCTGGACGTCTGCGGCTACAATTACCGGTGGGACGTCTATGAAAGCGATCTGAAACAGTTTCCCGACCGCGTCCTCTTCGGCGGCGAATCAACGGCGATGGAGCGGGCAGCCAACTGGGATCTGGTCGAAAAATATCCGAATATCATCGGGGATTTTGTCTGGACGGCGCTCGATTACCTGGGTGAATCGGGCATCGGACACGCTGTGGAAGTGAAAACGGGAGAGAAGGAACCTCCGCTGTTCATTGACTGGCCATGGTTCAACGCCTGGTGCGGCGACATTGATATTTGCGGAAACAAAAAGCCCCAATCCCTGTTGCGCGACGTGTTGTGGAACGAAAGCAAAATAACGATGGCTGTCCACAAACCGCTGCCGGAAGGGTATTACGAAAACATCAGTTTTTGGGGATGGTCGCAGGAATATCCGGAATGGAACTGGAAAGGTTACGAAAACAAACCGCTGGAAGTAAGGGTATTCACTCGCTATCCGGCTGTCCGGCTGTATCTGAATAATCAATTGTTGGAGGAAAAGCCGGTTTCGACCGTCGAGGGCAGTAAAACCAAATATATTGCATCGTTTACGGTCAATTATCTTCCCGGCGAATTGAAAGCGGTAGGCGTGGCTTCCGGAGAAGAAAAGGAAAGCGTAACGCTGCGCACAGCCGGAGCGCCGGCGAAAATTCGACTGACTCCGGATCGCGCCCGAATCGGAAATTCGAGAAATGACCTGTCATACGTTCAAATAGAATTGCTGGATGAAAACGGCTTGGTTGTCCCCGATGCAGATTGTCCGGTGCGACTGTCGGTGGCGGGTCAGGGAGAAATTGCCGCTGCCGGCAATGCGTCGCCGACAGACATGGAGAGTTTTCGCTCGCCGACTCCCAAAACCTTTCATGGACAAGCCCTGGCGATTGTTCGCCCGCTCGGAAAAGCCGGAACAATCTCCCTCAAAGCCGTTGCGGACGGGCTGCCGGAAGCCGTTGTGGATATTGAGGCGCTGCCGTGAGACGTCTCAACCGACTTAACGAAATATTGGTAATGCCCAGATAGGAAGCAATAATATGGTGCGGAATTAAGTTTTCAAGGTTGGGGAACTGTTTGCGCAACGTCAGCAGCCGCTCTTTGGCATTGAAGGAACGGAAAACGGTTTCGTTGTAAATCGTTTGTGCAAAGGCTGCTTCGATAATGCGCTGTCCGAATAAGTTAAATTCGTGGTTGGTGTAGCGCAGCCGGTCGAGGTCTGCGACAGGAATTTCGGCAAGCGCGACATCGGTCAATGTCTCCAGACTGAAAATGCTTTTCCCGTTGTTTGTCCTTGCAAAATGCGGAGTAATCACGGATTCAGGCATATAGAATCCGGTAGTTACCGCATCGCCCTT
>JAITMT010000284.1 GCA_031277235.1 Tannerella sp. | reverse complement strand
CGAATGTATTCCCGTTGTGGAAAAAGTTTCAGGTCTGAAATTCAACGTGGATTTCTTTGCCGGCTATTCTCCCGAACGCATCAATCCGGGCGACAAACTGCATACGGTCGAGAAAATCAAGAAGGTAACCGCCGGTTCAACGCCCGAAACCGGCAAAAAAGTAAACGAACTTTATGCTTCCGTGATTGAAGCGGGAACGCACCTGGCGCCGACCATCAAGGTAGCCGAAGCCGCCAAGGTCATCGAAAATTCACAACGCGACATCAACATTGCGTTTGTGAATGAACTTTCCAAAATTTTCAACCGGATGAAAATCAATACTCAGGACGTTCTCGAAGCGGCGGGTACGAAATGGAATTTCCTGCAATTCAAGCCCGGACTCGTTGGCGGACACTGCATTGGCGTTGATCCGTACTATCTGGCGCAGTGCGCGCAGACTTACGGCTATCATCCCGAAATCATTCTCGCCGGTCGCCGCCTGAACGACGGCATGGGAGAATATGTGGCGGACGAAACCGTCAAACTGATGCTCAAAAAAGGAATTCAGGTCTTAAATTCCAAAATTTTGATTCTCGGTTTCACGTTCAAGGAAAACTGCCCCGATGTGCGCAATACAAAGGTCATCGACATTGTCAAGGCTCTGAATGAATACAATACGCGCCTGACCGTTTTTGATCCCTGGGCAAATCCTGCCGAAGTGCAACACGAGTATGGCATTACAACCGTCCAAACCTTGCCCGACGACCGTTTCGACGCCATGATTCTGGCAGTGGCGCACGACAAGTTCAAGGAATTGGATTTGAAGAAACTGGAAGAAGAATCCTGCATCATCTTCGACGTGAAAGGCTTTTTGCCGCATGAGATTGTGGATGGGCGGTTGTAGAAATTACGGACAGAGACAGTAAAAATTTGCAGATTTTTATCGAACGGGGGTAAGGGGAAAAAAGACAGATATGTAAATTTGCCTTAATCCGTTTTGGAACAGTTGCGAACATATTATAAGGAATATCGTCCTAAAATATATCTTTTTGAAGGACAGGACGGCGAACAGTATTCAAACAGGTTTTAAAAACGCTATGCAAAAAGCGGGAATAAATAAACAGGTTGGCATACACGGTTTGCGGCACAGTTACGCTACACATTTACTGGAGCAAGGCACAGACATTCGGTTTATTCAAGAACTTTTGGGACATAAAGACCTCAAAACAACGCTTATTTACACAAGCGTAACAAACGACAGCATCCGGAAAATAGCAAGTCCGTTAGACCGGTTATAATATGCGCATTTTGTATTGACGAATTTGTATTGACGCAATAACGACAATACAAAATACGCAATAAATATTTATCAATAATCTTTTGTTAATAAATATTTTAAATAACGAGTTGCAGATTTTAAAAAATGTTGTATCTTTGCGTCAATTTAGGAGTTAGCGGCAAGCGGCGGAAGCAACGTTGAGAGAATAGCGTACCGAAAAGAAAGTACATCTCGAAAACTTACCGAGATAATAAAAAAAGGTTGAAATATGCTGTATTTCTGATAATTAATTATAGTAATTGACAAGTATAAATTTAAACATATGAATCTACGGCATTTTTTTGAGAAACATTTTGTAATTTTCACTTCTCGAAATCGGCCTAATATTCCGGGTCGTTTCAGTTATGGAAAAGTATCAATTTGGCCAAGAACAGTCATTGGATGGTTGTTGACAGTTTTTTTAATTTTACTAATATTCTTTTCTTCAAGGCTGTTTTCTGGAACTGATTCAAAACGGCGAGGACATGTAGGAACAGGACTTTCGCGAACTAATTTTTCAAATCAATGGCGTTGTAAGTTTCGTTATTTAGATGGTGGAATACAAGGCGGATTTACTGCAAAAAGTGATAGTGCACAACTTATTCATTCAAGCAATCTCGAAAACGGAACAATCGTTTTTTATTTGTATAATAGCAAGAACTCACACCTTGCTACTTTTCTCGCTAACAATACGACTGATACTATTAAGGGTATTTTTCATAAAGGAGAGCGATACAAAGTAAATGCTTTTGTATCAAAAGCAAAGGGACGTTTTGATTTCAAAATGGAATAATGGATAAGGACAAAATGCCAGCCGCTAACTGGCGGTTTGGCGCAATTGGGGGGTAAAGTGATTGCCCGAATTTCGGTGCGTCCTTTGACCGTCGGTGGTTGCCCGAATTGTGTACTATTGCCCCCCAACTGCGCCAAGCCGCTGGGTCGTTATCTGCAAGCGGCGGAAGTGCGGTGGGCAAATGAAGAATAAAAAATGATAAAAAAGGGGTAGAATTTTTTGATTAAACAATTTTATTTGTATTTTTGCAACATTAAAATCAATGTCCAATGATAGCAAATGCGAGAACTTTTATTGTACATGCGGTCAGTACAGAACAGGAAGATACGCTGAAAGCGTTTTTCAATGCGCTCAAGATTAGATTTGAAGTGACCGAAGAAAGTCCCTACAACAGGGATTTTGTGGATATGATATTGCATGCCGAAGACAGTATCAGAAGTGGTAAGGGAAAGAAAGTTTCATCCGAAGAATTTGACAACCTGTGGAAATAATTCTTTCAGACAAAGCAGAAGAACATATTGCCTATTGGAAAGAAAAGAACAATGAGGCAATACAAAAACGTATTATTGCACTCAAAAACGCCATTATTGCATCTCCCTATACAGGAATAGGTAAGCCTGAGCCACTCAAACACGAATTATCCGGAAAATGGTCAAGGCGTATTGACCGAAAAAACAGATTC
>JAITMT010000247.1 GCA_031277235.1 Tannerella sp. | reverse complement strand
TACCGCGCAACGCCTTCCTGACCGTAGGCTGGGTAACCCCCATAGCCTTGCCAATCAAGCGCATCTTTCCATGCTCTACAATAATCCTTTTCATAATCTCTTTTTTTTATTAAATTTTTACTACCTTTGTCGCTGTTTCAATTTGAAAAAATCACATTTCACTTTGAAATTCGCGGTAAAGATATAGAGTAATTTCATAATAAAAAAATTTTTGTAGTTTTTTTTCAAAGATATTTATGACTGTCATAGAAAGAATAAAGAAAATTATTAAATACAAGCATATTAGCACACGAAAATTTTGCATAGAAATAGGTGTTGCTAATGGTTTTCTTGATAAAGTTAAGGATGTTGGCTCCAAAAAACTGTTGAAGATACTCAACAAGTATCCCGAAATATCTCCTGAATGGCTTCTCTCCGGCAAAGGTGATATGCTTCGTAATCTGTCCACACAGACTATTAAGCCGGTCATATCACCACTATCCGAGCAGGAAAACTCACATATAATTGATAGAATTTTACAGCAGTTGCAAGAACAATCAAAAGAAATTGGTCACTTGGAAGCAGAAATAACCTATCTGAAATCCGAAAACAGTCGCTTGAAAAAGGAAAACAGGGAATTAAACAACGAAAACTCCAGGCTGGTACTGGGAGACCCTTTATTATATGCAGAAGACCAAGAACTTTAAAACAACTTTTAAGGTATGATTAGATATTTGCAAACAGAATATCCGAGTATAATTTTTTTATTCCATTATGAAGTTGAGGCTTTTAACGAGGAAGAAGGACGAAAAAAACTGTTGCCTATAGTAAACCGATGTAAGCAATTTTCAAAAGGATTAAATATTCATTTTCACGACGATTCCTTTTTATGTTATGATGATATAGCAGTAATCAGGTTGGTTTTTCAAATAAAAGAGCCAGAACTATTGCTTTTGTCTAAATCATCAACTCTATTTTCATTTGCGGCGACGATAAATGCAACGTTAATAAATCTGTTTTACTATCAAGGTACCTTACCTGGTTAAGCGTAGCGCCTCGCTACGCTTTCCTGCAAACATTCCACGACGTTTACAACGCCAATCACTCACTCCACACGCCATCACACGCACGACACACAAAAATCGCGCGCACACGCCTTTTTAACATCCTGAAAGTAAAACCAACACCTAAACCCCTCATTAAACAGAACTTAAACACTTTTTGAACACCAACCGTTCAATGAAATTCCACCCACCCAATCGCCCGAAAATCCCGAAAAACAAGCCGAATTTTCTCCATTTCCACCATTTTACCACACTTAAAATTTGTTAAAAATGAATATCTAAACTCCATTTTTTAATGATTATTTCACAGAAAAAATGAATATCTAAACGAATATCTAAGTGAATATCTAAACTGCTTTTTTATCCTATTTCCCATCAATCAATCGTCTCGTACATCGTATGACAGTCCATACCCGAATCAATCAATAAAAAAGCCGCCAAAAAAGCCGCCAAAAAAGCCAAACTAAGCGTCTCCGGCGGCTTTTATACCTTCCGTGCACAACCCCTCAAAACCGGCTTGTTTTTGCCCTCAAATTAAATTGAACAGCCCTTTTACAACCGTTCAATACCGTTCCAATTAAACCGGAATTAAACCGAATTAAACATCTCGTTTTGTGTTTCTCCTTTCCCTAAAACAACCAACTACCCGCATCAAATCAATGTTTTCCCACTGTCCAAGTATAATAAATTTTTCCGCCTTTCGTTTTTACCCCCATAGATACGGAAAATTCTACTGATGCCTGTCCGTGGAGTTGAAATGAGGGACATATCTGAAATAGAACAGGTTAGCACAAAAAAGGTACTGTCTGTTCTGGTTAATTCCAACAAAATTATCACTCCCAAACAACAACACCATGACTGTTTGTAGGTTGATGAATTTTGAACTTATGCAGGCAACAAAAGGAATAAGGTTTGGCTGATTTACGCCTATCACCGCGATACCGGTGAAATTGTCGGCTATGTGCGGGGAAAACGTGACCGTAAAACAGCAAAAAAATTGCGTGACGGTTTAAAGTCGGCGGGAATTACATTTGATACTGTCCATTCGGATGATTGGGACAGTTTTATTGTTGTTTTTCAGGAAGACAACCATATAACCGGCAAAGGAAACACAAAAGGAATTGAAGGGAATAATTGCCGGTTAAGGCATCGAATCAGACGGGCGTTCAGAAAAACATGCTGCTTTTCAAAGAAACTTTTTAATCATTTAAAAGCATTACTGACCGATTAAAAATTGAGAGTGTTTAATTAAAGATAGATAAAAAGATATTTTGAAAAAACTCATATCCGTTATACTCATTCAAGTAACATGTTATTAATAATGAAATATTTATCATCTTAATGGATTTTGAAACAACTTTTGTTCTGCGTGTCATTCTTCCCGAATAATGTCTGACGTTTGAGTTATTCTGCTCAATACCGACTGTATATTTTCTCCCCTGTGTTAATTTCTCATGGGGAATAATTTCCCTGTAGACCTCCCAGTCATCCGTGTAATAATGTTTCACATAATCTTTCAATTTTTTGTATAACCGTCTGAATATTTTAGCATTACGATTGCCAATAACCCATCCGACGGTTCGATTGTTACTGCGATCCACCGCCCGCCAGACCCAAATTTTTCTTTTTTTTATTGATAAAATGCCACATTTCGTCAATACTTACTTCTTCCATTTCCGTATTGATTTGAGGCTCAGGCAATTTGGAACCTATGCTCCGAATCCAGTACAGTACCGCTGAACGGGTTACCTTAAACAGACGGGCTATCATTCCATAACTTGCCTTGCCACTCCCATACATTAATATCCCCAAGGCCTTGGCCTCCGGAGATATTTTACCGCGATTATCGCCAATCTTGAAATTACAGCCACACTCTTTACATTTATATCGCTGACTGCCACGAATACAACCGCTTTTTACATGGCTGTTGCTACCGCATTTTTTACATCGTATATCCTGCATAAATCATTGAAATTTTTTGCAAAGATAGTGAAATATATCTATATCTAAACACTCTCGAAAAATTTAATAAGGGACTACTCCCCGTCCAGGTTTCGTCCCGATGTTGTATCTTTGTAGTACGAACAGACAAAGAACGGCATGGGCAAAGATAGTGAAAAAAATTTAGTCGGACAGCCGATATTTAATCAGCTATTACAAATATTACCGGGAGAGGTAATTGATGGAATAGTATTGGAAGAAAAAAGAGACCGTTATTACAAGTCATTTTCGACATGGGACGAACTGACCGGCTTGCTTTTCGGGGTATTTACCCGTTGCGATTCTTCCCGCGAAGTATGTGACGGGATGGCTTCATTGGGCGGAAAGTTGAATTATTCGGGTATGGACAGTTCACCGGCCAAAAGTACCTTTAACGATGCCTTGAATAATCGCGGCGAATCTGTTTTTGAGAAGATATATTTTTCGCTGATAGATTATTTTTCACCGCTTTTGCCGGACAGCCGGAAAGAGGATGTTTGCCCTGATAAGTTTTATGCCTTTGATTCGACGGCAATAAGTTTGTTTTCTGAAGTAATGAAGGAAGTTGTCCGCAACCGGAAAGACGGCGGGCGCAGGAAAGGCGGTCTGAAAGTGCATCTGCTGACCGGCATTCATGCGGATTGTGCCAGGTTTGTGAAAATCAGCGAAGCAAAATCGCACGACAAAAACTTTTTGAAGCACCCGGTTTTACCCGAAGGCAGCATGATTGTTTTTGATAAGGGCTACAATCATTACCTTGCAATTTGCAGAATGGACGGAAGCCGGGATAAACTTTGTTTGCAGATTGAAGGATAATGCGGTACCCGAGTTACAGGAAGTACTTTTTGAGCAGACACTGCCCGGGAAAGAGCCGGGTGTACTGAAAGAGGGAGGAACATATCCATTTGAAGTATGCCACGAAAAAAGGAGCCGGAAAAAACCGGACGCCTTGTCTTCGCAAGGTAAGCTGCAGGGATGAAAAAGGCAGAATCTACCGGTTTATCACCAACAATTGGGAGATAACGGGTGAAGAGGTAGCCTTGATGTATCGTTATCGCTGGACTATTGAACTCGTATTCAAAAAAATGAAACAGAATTTTCAGTTGCATTTTTTCTATTCCGAAAGCGAAAACGGCATAAAGACTCGGATTTGGGCAACGCTGATAGCTCATTTATTGCTTGCGGTGTTAAAGCGCAAATCAAACGTTTTCAACCATAGCGGCGCTGGTAAGGATACATTTTATCAGCTATTTGTGCTTATATTGGGTTATTGAAAACGGCAGACGGAGTTACAATAAACGGACAAAAAGTCGAAATAAAGTCCCCGACGGGGTGCAACTCTTGCTGTTCGGTTAGGGGGGTAACTTTTGAAAAACGGCTTTCTAAAATCGTATATGATTGATTATGAATTAGATAAAAAAACGACCGAGTTTTAATCGGTCAATAGTGAATTAAAAGTATTTGATTTAGCCTTTTTCTATATAGTCGCTCCTTAAAAAGTCCCTTTTATCCGCAAGTCCAATATAAAGTTCCAATATATTTCGGGAAAAAGAGACGAAAAATAAATTGTAAAATATTTTCCTTCAGTTTTTCCATCAATCTTTTTAGATTCCATGCGGTAGCAGCCATAAAGGCATTGATCTGTATGCCTTCCTCTCTCAAGAGGTAGTTCCGGTCCATACGGAAGTCGGTTTTCAGATGTCCGATTACCGGCTCTATTGCCGCCCGTGTCCTGCACTTTTTGCGCTTCATCCGTTTTTGATGCTGACTTTCCCTCGCTTTGGGAGGAGAAGGTATGATGATTTTTACTCCCCCGATTTGAGATTTTCCCTTGCCGCTTCTGTCATAGACCAATTCTTTGGGAAGGATTAATTCATTGTTTTCCATTTGATTCAGTAAAGGCTCAATGGTGTGTCCGTCAAAGGAATTTTCCAGAAATCCTCTGATTGCCACGATCACCCGGCGGTCTTTTGTTATCTTCCTGCCCTGTTTGTTCCTGACAACGAACTGACCGGCAGTTATCAAGCCGACCTTGTTTCCAAACCCGTATTGCTTGTGTGGCTTGCCCTTGGCGATACAGCGGGTAAAGGGTTTATGCAGGCTGTAAACTTTATTTTTGTCCGTTTTCTGCTAATTGACTGCACGGCTGTAGAGTTCCAGATCTTTTTCGTATCGCTTCTTTTGAAATTCGCTCATTTTCCCTGTCAATTCACGTAATTGATGGTTGGCGATGGTCTTCAGGCGCTTTTTTGCCGATTTCGCCCGTTTGGGATGCTTGGCGTTATAGG
>JAITMT010000178.1 GCA_031277235.1 Tannerella sp. | reverse complement strand
GTTACCTATTATGTCCGGGCTTATGCGGTTACCGCAACCGGAGCTACTTACGGCGAACAGCGCAACTTCACCACGGGCGACAAACTGCCGGCAGTAACAACGGCTGAAATTTCCGGCATCACCGACGTGAGCGCCACTGCCGGAGGAAACATTACAGACGCCGGCTCCAAGCCGATAACCGAAGCCGGAGTGTACTGGGGCACCGATCCTAATCCTACCGAAGCGAACAACAAACTCGCCGCTGAACAAACCGGCGGAACATTCTCCGTAACGATAGAAGGACTTGCACCCAGCACGACCTACTATGTACGGGCTTATGCAACCTCCGGCGCCGGAACAGCCATCGGCGAGGAACGCAGTTTCACCACAGCCGACCAACCGGCTCTGTCTCTACCTTTTGTGGAACGTTTCACAGGTACCGACGAAGAGCATTTCCCGCCGACATACTGGCAACTGATTGACCACGACGGAGACGGCAGAAACTGGTATGCCTACTACAGCCGTTTTTATGGAGCAATGTCCGATTCGGAAGACGATGGATCAGTTTCCATTGAACCTTACAATTTCCTGATCTCTCCGAAAATAAGGATTTCGGGAACTAAACCCACACTGGACTGGAACATCGGATACGCTTCTACCGGCAGCTTTTTCGCAGAACATTACAAAGTGGTTGTTGCAACAACGGCTTTCACCGCTGAAAACTGTGAAACAAACGGCGACATCGTTTTTGAAGAAACCTTGCCCCAACTTGAGAGCAGAACATTATCACCACGCTCCGTAGATTTGACAGCGTATGCAGACAAAGATGTATATGTTGCCTGGGTGCATTATAACACGGTAGATAAAGTCGCGTTGCTGGTATCAGACATCCGCATTGGTTCGACGGAAAATCCGGCAACAGTTACGGCGCCTACGGTGGGAACATTATCGGTGGGCGACATAACTCCCGTTTCTGCTGCAGCTACCGCCATTATCACCAATGATGGGGGGGTGAGCGTTACCGGTCGCGGTTTCTGTTACAGTAAAAGCGCCAATCCCACGATTGAAAATGCTACCGTTATAGATGTAACCGCCACTGCTTCCAACGTCCTGACTTCATTTTCGGAGAAATTGGGACTGGAAATAGAGACCAAATACTATATACGGGCGTATGCCATCAATGCAGCAGGTATAACCTATAGTAACGAAGTAACGTTTGAAACGTTGCCGGCAGTATCATTGCTTTCCGAAAAATTTGAAACGGAACCGTTTGACCGCGGCTGGACAATAATAGATAAAGACGAAGATGGCTATAATTGGGAGTGGTTTGGTGGTGCGATGACTTCAGATTCCTGGAGAAGTGGAGGCGTAGGAGCCTTAACACCGGAAAACTACTTGATCAGTCCTTCCCTGGCTATTCCTGCCGATGCAGAGCAGGTAAAGGTTATTTTCCAGATTGCCGCCGCTGATGATTCTGACTTTGAGGAGGCATACAAGGTTATTGTATCGGAGAATGAAATTAATTTTGACAATTGTCGGGATGCCGGTGTGCTTCAGGATTGGACAACGTTGACGGAGGAATACAGCGATGAAACGTTTGTGGAGGTATCCATCGATTTGACAGCGTATAAGGGAAAAACCGTATATCTGGGTTTTGTTCACGGCAACTGTACCAATCAATATTATATTCTCTTCCGTAATTTGAACGTTATTTATTTCTAAATATTTAACTGAGGGTCAGATTAAACATCAATAAAAGGTATTTTTATTGAATCAAACTGTTGAATGTATTTATTTTTATTGCATTCAACAGTTTTTTTAGACATATTCAAGCCTTTTTTTCTTATATCGAACTCAGATTTAAAAGAGGCTGCCCTTACCGGCAGCCTTTTTTTATTTTTTTACTGATTTTTTTTGAATGTAAATTATATGAATGCTCAACATTATGCTTCCCGTAGGGATGCGTCGCTCGGTAGAAAGTTCAGCCAACCACAGGATGCATTCCGTATGGAATGCAACCAACTACGAAATACATTTTCTACCGAGCGATAATCCCTGACGGGATTAGAACTCGACAGCCCCACCCCAATGGCTTGAAAAGCCAAACTTTCATAACCGCAGGTGAGCGAAGCGTTACCTGCGGAACAAAGAACAGCCTCCCAAAGAAAGTCGAGAGTAAAATTACAGATAATCATTTTTACTCATATATAATTATCTGTTTATCAATAATTTATTCCGAAAATATTAAGTTTGTAAAAAGCAAGCGCAAGTCCGCCAAGTTCCCATCCCGTAACCTGATTTCGCAAATTAAAAAACCCCGGTAGTAGCAACAAAAATGGATTATCCTCACCACCAACTCATTATATCATTTTTTATCCTTATTTTAATAAGGCTTGATTTTATAATTTCAAGTAGAAAAATCCCGACCGAAAGCCCCGGTCGCGTGTATAATTGCAAGGTGGAGAATACAAAAAAAATCACGGCAAAAAACAGCCGAATAAAATATTTCCTTACAATAATTTTGCAGTTCAAAAAATAAGTATTACCTTTGCGGGCAAATTAACGACGTGAAGAGGAAGGGGGGCAGCAGTTCCCCTTCTTTGATAATTAAAAATTCGATGATGGACAGGGAGTTGATAAAAAAAACAGTAACAGAAAAGTTGGAAAATACTGATTATTACCTGATTGATGTGAAGATCAGTAAGGATAACGATATCAAAGTCGAGATTGACAATGATGGCGGTGTTAGCGTGGATGACTGTGCGATGTTGAGCCGCTACATTGAGGAACAACTTGACAGAGAGGCGGAAGACTACAGTCTGGAAGTCGGTTCGTCGGGCATTACCGAGCCTTTCAAGGTGTTGCGGCAGTACCGGAAAAACATCGGCAACGAGGTGGAAATGATGCTGAAAAGCGGCAAGAAACTGACCGGCATACTGGAAGACGCCACGGAAGAGGCGGTAACCATTGCGGTAAAACATAAGGAGCAAAAGAAAAGCGCCACAGAGACGGTAGCATTGGTTTTGCACCTGACGTACAAATATGAAGATATAAAATATACGAAATACTTAATAAAATTTTGAAGTAATTATGGCGAGAAGAAAAGAAGAAATCGTGAGTATGATTGATACTTTGGCAGAATTCAAAAATCTGAAAAATATCAATAAGGCAACCATGATCAATGTGCTCGAAGAATCGTTCCGTAACGTGATTTCCAAGATGTTTGGAACGGACGAAAACTATGACATCATCATCAACCCCGAAAAGGGAGACTTTGAGATATGGCGCAACAGGACGGTCGTCAACGATGGCAGAGTGATGGATCCCAATTTGCAAGTGCCTCTCACCGAAGCGCTTGAAATAGACCCCGACTGCGAAGTGGGCGAGGACGTTACCGACAAAGTCTACTTTGAAGATTTCGGTCGCCGCGCCATTCTGAATCTGCGCCAGACTTTGGCTTCCAAAATACTTGAATTGCAGAAAGATAATCTTTATACGAAATATAAGGAACTGTTGGGCACGATCGTTGCGGCGGAAGTTTACCAGGTATGGAAAAAGGAAATGTTGCTGCTGGACGATGAGGGAAATGATTTGTTATTGCCTAAAACCGAGCAAATTCCTTCGGATTTTTTCCGCAAGGGCGAGACCGTCAGAGCCATTATCAAGGAAGTAACCAACGAAAATGGCAATCCGAAAATCATCCTGTCGCGCATAGATAACCGGTTCCTGCAGCGGCTGTTCGAGTTGGAAGTGCCCGAAATCAACGACGGACTGATTACGATTAAAGCCATTGCGCGGATACCGGGCGAGCGCGCGAAAATTGCGGTAGAATCGTATGACGACCGCATTGACCCCGTCGGCGCCTGCGTGGGAATGAAAGGGTCGCGCATCCGGGGCATTGTTCACGAATTGCGGAACGAAAATATTGACGTCATCAGTTATACGTCTAATATTCAACTCTATATACAGCGTGCGTTAAGTCCCGCCAAGATTTCTTCCATCAGAATCAATGAAGAAGAAAAAAAGGCGGAGGTTTTTCTGCGTCCCGACGAAGTGTCGCTCGCCATCGGCAAGGGCGGCATGAACATCAAACTCGCCTGTATGCTAACCGATTACGCAATAGATGTATATCGCGATCTCGGAGGCGAAGTGGACGAAGAAGACATTTATCTCGATGAATTTTCAGACGAAATAGACGAATGGGTAATAGACGCACTCAAAACCATGGGCTTAAATACGGCAAAAGCAGTACTGGCAACCAAGCCGGAAGAAATTATGGAGCGTGCCGACCTTGAAGATCAGACCGTTAAAGATGTTTTCAAGATTTTATCAGCCGAATTTGAAAATGAATAAAATAACGGGCAAAATATGGCAATAAAAATCAGTAAAATAATGAAAGACCTGAATGTGGGATTATCTACCGTCGTAGATTTTCTGCATAAAAAGGGTTTTGACATAGACAGTACTCCCAATGCCAAAGTTACGAACGACCAACTTGAACTGCTTGTGAAAGAGTTTGGAAAAGGTTTGACCGTAAAGGACATTCTGGGTACGGAAAGCGAGGCGAAACCGGTGCCCGTCTCGACGCCGCCACCGAAAAAAGCGCAGGAACCGCCCGGAAAACAGGAAGCTGAATTGATAAAAACATCTATTCCCGAAGACATTATTCCGAAATTTGTAACGAAGGGAAAGATAGATCTTGAAAATTTGAACACCAGGACGAGACCCGAAAAGGAGAGCCGTGAATCTTCACGGAGACGCCGCGACAGGTCGCGCAACAAAAAAGCGGCTCAAAAACAGGAACAGAAACCGGGTGTTTCCCAGCCGGTCAAGGTTCCCGAAGCGAAACCGCTTGCCGATAAAGAAAAATCGCCGGAAACAGGCAAACCTGCACCACAGGAAAAGAATGTCCCAAAAGTGGAAACGGTTGAAAAAGTTGTCGAAAAACCGAACACCGAAGCAGAAGTTTTCCGCCTGTCGCACAAGCAGATGCAGCCCAATTTGAAAATAACGGGAAAAATAGATTTGGCTTCGATGAATCAGGCGACAAGTCCTCCGAGAAAATCGAAAGCCGAAAAAAGACGCGAGCGCGAAAAACGTCGTGAAAAACAGTTGGAAAGCCGTAAAAATCAGGCTCAAACAGTCAAGCCGAAACCGGAAAGCGCTCCGGCAACCAAAGTCGGCGACACCAACAAACCGGGCGACAAAAAGCAAAAGCGCGAACGCTTCAAAAAAGGAAAAATAGATATAGACAAAGTCAGCGGCACAAATACACGTCGGGACAATAAAAATGAACGGGGCGGCGACCGCGATAAGGGCGGCGACCACGGCAAGCCGCGCGTAAAACGGCCTGTCAGAGTGGAAGTTAACGAAGACGACGTGCAAAAGCAGGTCAAGGAAACGCTGGCACGTCTGCAAAGCAAAACAACAAAAGGCAAGGGCGCAAAATACCGCCGCGAAAAACGCGATTTGGCGGCAAGCCGTGAACGTGAATTGCAGGAAGAAGAATTGCGCGGCAGTAAAGTATTGAAACTGACCGAATTTGTTACGGCAAACGACCTCGCCAATATGATGAATATACCGGTTACGCAAGTCATAGCCACGTGCATGAGCATCGGGATTATGGTTTCAATCAATCAACGTCTTGATGCAGAAACGATTAACATCGTTGCCGATGAATTTCACTTCACGACCGAATATGTCAGCGCCGATGTGGTGGAAGCCATTTCCCAGGAGGCTGACAGCGAAGAAAACCTGATGCCGCGTCCGCCGATTATCACAGTGATGGGACACGTTGACCACGGTAAAACTTCATTGCTCGACAATATTCGCAAGACAAACGTGATCGCCGGCGAAGCCGGTGGAATCACGCAACATATTGGCGCTTACAATGTTGAACTGCATGATGGTCGCCGCATCACATTTTTGGATACGCCCGGTCACGAAGCCTTCACGGCAATGCGCGCACGGGGAGCAAAAATAACAGATATTGTGATCATTATCGTTGCGGCGGACGACGACGTGATGCCGCAAACGGTTGAAGCCATCAATCACGCATCGGCGGCAGGAGTTCCTATCGTCTTTGCTATCAATAAAATAGACAAGCCCCATGCCGATCCCGAAAAAATCAAGAATCAACTGGCAAACATGAATTATCTGGTTGAAGACTGGGGAGGCAAATATCAGTCGCAGGAAATATCTGCAAAACAGGGTATTGGCGTTCCCGAATTGCTGGATAAAGTGTTGCTGGAAGCCGATATGCTCGAACTGAAAGCCAACCCGAACAGGCAGGCGATCGGTACGGTTATCGAATCGTCGCTCGACAAGGGAAGAGGCTTTATATCAACAGTTTTAATCAGTAACGGAACCTTGAAACAGGGTGATTTCGTGCTGGCGGGAACACATTACGGACGCGTGAAAGCCATGT
Organism: Tannerella sp.; assembly: GCA_031277235.1. Lineage (GTDB taxonomy): Bacteria > Bacteroidota > Bacteroidia > Bacteroidales > Tannerellaceae > Tannerella. The sequence goes on along the minus strand of JAITMT010000178.1, from coordinate 7,106 downwards.
TTAACGAACGCAATCAGCGTATCGAGAAGGCAGGACCTTCGGAACCGGCTTTGATCCTCGGTTTGGATGGCGCTCCGCAGGCAGGCGATACGTTCAATGTGCTTGATACAGAGCAGGAAGCGAAAGAAATAGCCAATCGTCGCGAACAGTTGCAGCGCGAATTGGGACTCCGGACGCAAAAACGTTTCGGTCTCGAAGAACTGGGACGCCGCCGCGCGCTGGGCGATTTCCACGAGTTGAATATCATCGTCAAGGGCGACGTGGACGGCTCTGTCGAGGCGTTGTCGGATTCGCTGATCAAACTTTCGACCGAGGAAATTCAGGTGAACGTGATTCACAAGGCGGTGGGGCAGATTTCGGAATCGGATATTACGCTTGCCGAAACGGCGGACGCGATTATCATCGGTTTCCAGGTGCGACCTTCGACTGCCGCGCGTAAATTGGCTGAAAATGAAGGAGTTGAAATACGTTTGTATTCCATTATCTACGACGCGATTAACGAAGTGAAAGACGCCATGGAAGGCATGCTTTCGCCTGAAATTCGGGAAGATATCGTCGGCGAAGTGGAAGTGCTGCAAGTGTTCAAGATTTCAAAAGTCGGAACGATTGCAGGTTGTATTGTGAAAGAAGGTAAGATAAAGAGAACCAACAGAGTACGTGTGATTCGCGACGGAATCGTTGTCCACGCCGGCGAACTCGCTTCGTTGAAGCGGTTCAAGGACGAGGTGAAGGAAGCCGTTATGGGTCAGGAATGCGGTATATTTATCAACAATTATAATGATATTCAGGTAGGTGATATTGTAGAACCATACGATCAGATTGAAATAAAGAAGAAACTATAAGGAATTGGAAATGAATTGGTTAGATATATTGATCTTATGTCTTGCCGCAGCCGGATTGATTAAAGGCTTGATAGACGGAATGATACGACAGGTTGTTTCGCTGGCTGCCATTGTTATCGGCATTTATTTGTGTAGCGGCGTTGCCGGTTCGTTAAGTGTATTTTTATCGCAAATTGACTGGTTTCCAAAGTTTTATATCGGTTTTATCAGTTATTTGATTGGTTTTCTACTCATTGTTTCCATCGTTTTGTTGGCGGGGAAGATTGTCCACCGTCTGGTAAGCGACACGCCGTTAAGCATTTTCAATCATCTCACCGGCGGAGCGCTGGGACTGGTATTCATGCTTTTGTTTATCAGTTTAATGCTCAATATCATAGAGTTACTTGACAAAAATAGTTTGTTGTTATCGCAGGAATTGAAAGTGGAATCGAGATTTTATTACGCAATAAAAAATATCATTCCTTCAATCCTGCCGGGAAATTTATTTAAACAGTTGATTGTTTGATTTTTAATATGAATATTCAACGTAATACCCAAATTTGCAATCCGTTAGGAAAGCCCCTCCCCAGCCCTCCCCAAAGGGGAGGGAGTCCCCCTCCTTCGGAGGGGTTAGGGGAGGCTTTAACCTCTCTACCGAGCGACGCATCCCTGACGGGATGCCGACGACGATCTTTAGGTATAATGTTGAGAATACAAAATGTTTAATGTAAAAAGAATGTAAAAAATGGACGAACAGAATAAAATTTTAAAAGATGTAACTTCCGGCGAATATAAATATGGTTTCACGACAGATGTTGAAACTGAGTATATTAAGCCCGGATTGGACGAAGAGGTCGTTCGGACGATTTCTGCCAAAAAGGAAGAGCCTGAATGGTTGCTCGAATTTCGCCTGAAAGCGTTTCGCCACTGGCAAACGATGGAGATGCCCCGCTGGGCGTATTTGAATGTTCCTGAAATTGATTATCAGGATATTACATACTATGCAGCGCCCAAGCAGAACAAAGCCCCCGGAAGTCTGGAAGAAGTGGATCCCGAACTGTTGAAAACGTTTGATAAACTGGGGATTCCGCTGCACGAACAGAAAATTCTGAGTGGAATGGCGATTGATGCGGTGATGGATAGCGTTTCGGTGAAAACAACTTATAAAGAGACGCTTGCTGAAAAAGGAATCATCTTTTCCTCTATCAGTGAGGCAGTTAAGCATCATCCCGACCTTGTCCGGAAATATATCGGCAGCGTGGTCGGCTATCGCGACAATTACTTTGCAACCCTCAATTCTGCCGTATTTTCCGACGGATCGTTCGTGTATATCCCTAAGGGTGTGCGCTGTCCGATGGAATTGAGCACCTATTTCCGCATCAATGCAGCGAAGACGGGGCAGTTTGAGCGTACGCTGATTATCGCCGACGACGAAAGTTATGTCAGTTATCTCGAAGGCTGTACGGCGCCGATGCGCGATGAAAATCAGTTGCATGCCGCTATCGTTGAGATTGTTGCGCACGAACGCGCGGAGGTGAAATATTCGACCGTCCAAAACTGGTATCCGGGCGATAAGAATGGAAATGGCGGTATTTATAACTTCGTGACAAAGAGAGGATTATGTAAGGGAGAAGGAAGTAAAATTTCGTGGACGCAGGTCGAAACAGGCTCGGCGATTACGTGGAAATATCCGTCCTGCATTTTGGCGGGCGATAATTCGATCGGCGAGTTTTATTCGGTTGCGGTAACGAACAATTATCAGCAAGCCGATACCGGCACGAAAATGATTCACATCGGCAAAAATACCAAAAGCAGGATAGTCTCGAAGGGAATTTCCGCGGGTCACAGCCAAAACAGTTATCGCGGTCTGGTGAAAATTTCGCCGAATGCCGAAAATGCGCGAAACCACAGTCAATGTGACAGTTTGCTGTTGAGTTCGACTTGCGGAGCGCACACTTTTCCCTACACCGACATTCAGAATTTGACGGCTGTTGTGGAGCACGAAGCGACCACTTCAAAAATCAATGAGGAACAGTTGTTTTACTGCAATCAGCGCGGAATTGATACGGAAAAGGCTGTCAGTCTGATTATTGGCGGCTATGCGCGTGAAGTGATGAATCAATTACCGATGGAATTTGCCGTGGAAGCGCAAAAATTGTTGGCGATTTCACTGGAAGGAAGCGTTGGATAAATAAATATTTAAAATTAGTTTTTATGAATAAATTATTGGAAATAAAGGATTTACATGCCACAATTGATGGCAAAGAGATATTGAAGGGAATAGACCTCGCCATCAATGCGGGCGAGATACATGCAATCATGGGTCCCAACGGGTCGGGAAAAAGCACGCTTAGCAGCGTACTTGTTGGTAATCCGGCATTTACGGTTACAAAAGGAAGTATTTTATACAAGGGAAAAGATCTGCTCGAAATGTCGCCCGAAATGAGAAGTTGCGAAGGGATGTTTCTCAGTTTTCAGTATCCCGTTGAAATTCCGGGTGTTAGCATGACGAATTTTATGCGCGCCGCCGTCAATGCCCATCGCGAATACAAGGGCGAAGAACCCGTTTCGGCAACCGATTTTCTGAAAATGATGCGCGAACGGCAGGCGATTGTGGAGTTGGACAATAAACTCGCGGGACGCAGTGTGAATGAGGGTTTTTCGGGAGGCGAGAAGAAACGCAACGAGATTTTCCAGTTGGCGATGCTGAATCCCGATTTGGCAATTCTCGACGAAACCGACAGCGGGCTGGATATTGACGCTCTCCGGATTGTTGCGAATGGGGTTAATAAACTGAGAACTCCCCGGAATGCGACCCTTGTAATCACTCATTATCAACGACTTCTTGAATATATCAAGCCTGACGTTGTGCATGTTTTGTACGGTGGAAAAATCGTAAGAAGCGCCGGTCCCGAACTTGCTCTCGAACTGGAGCAGAAAGGTTATGACTGGGTAAAAAATTTAGAATAACGCTAATTATGAATCAATTATGAACGAACAAGCATACATTCATCTATACAACGAGTTTTCGCAGGAAATCCGGGATAATTCGGTTGCGATACTGAACCGGGGCAGGGACGAAGCCTTCGAACAGTTTCAAAAACAGGGATTTCCCTCGAAAAAAGACGAAGCGTATCAATATTGCAATTTACCCGAAAAATTATCTGGCGAATATGGCGTGAATATCAAGCGATTACAATTTCAATTGGAGAGAGAGGATATTTTCAGATGCAATATTCTGTCTATCAATTCAATACTGGCTTATACCATCAACGATAATTTTTATATTCCTGAAAATCAGAAAAGTAAATTGCCGGATGGCGTAATTTTCTGTTCGCTCGCCGAAGCCGAAAAAAATTATCCCGAAATTGTTCAGAAATATCTGTTCCGGCAATCGCAGAAAGCGGACGACGGTTTTGTTTCTTTCAATTCCACTTTTGTGCAAAATGGATATTTCCTTTATATTCAGAAAGATACAAGGCTGGAAAAACCGTTGCAACTCATCAATATATTGCGTGCGGCGACGGCTCTCATGACTTTTTCGCACAATTTGATCGTGGTGGAGAGCGGAGCGGCGGCAAAACTGCTTATTTGCGGTCATGTCGTTGATAATGTGGAGTTTTTCTCCTCGCATGTGACGGAAATTTTTGTGGAGGAAAACGCGATTTTCGATTATTACGATTTGGAAGAAAGTTCGAATAAAACGGCAAGACATTCCGCGCTGTTCACCGAGCAAGCGGCTGATTCCAACGTTATTATCAATGGAGTAACGTTGACTAACGGCATCTCGCGAAATGATTATCACATCAATCTGAACGGCGACCGGGCGGAAACCGTACTTTGCGGAATGGCGATACAAGATACTGAGCAGCAAGTAGATACATTTACGCATATCACACATTCCGTACCTCACTGCAAAAGTCTGGAACTGTTCAAGAATGTGCTGAGCGGCAATTCGTTAGGCGCTTTCAGCGGCAGGATTCTGGTGGCGGAAGGCGCGGACAAAACGGAAGCCTATCAGACCAATCGAAACATGTGCCTGACCCGCGAAGCGCGAATGTACAGCAAGCCGCAGCTCGAAATTTATGCCGACGACGTGAAATGTTCGCACGGAATGACGACAGGACAATTGGATGAGCAGGCGCTTTTCTACATGCAAAGTCGCGGGCTGTCAAGCAATGAAGCCAAAACGCTGTTGAGCATCGCATTCACTTCGGACGTCATAGAAAAAGTGCGGCTGGAATCGTTGAAAGATCGCTTGCATCTCCTTGTGGATAAGCGTTTTCGAGGCGAACCGATGCTTTGCGCCAATTGCGAAGTCAGTTAATAAATTATAATTATTTTTACAGAATTAAATACCTATGAAAAAATTTTTTATTTCGCTTTTAATTATTGCCACGACGCAATTCGCTGTCGGTCAGGCAAAATACGTCTTCTATTTCATCGGAGACGGAATGGGAATCAATTTTCTCGACGCTACGGAAGCCTATCTTTCGGCGGTGAATGGCGAACGGGGAACGGGTCAGTTGTTGATGACGACTTTTCCCGCCGCGTCATTTATTACGACTTACTCGGCAAATAATGACGTAACAGACTCAGCAGCAGCAGGTACAGCGTTGGCAACGGGCAAGAAAACCAACAACGGATTTATCGGTGTGACGCCCGATAGCAGCCGTATCGAAACGATAGCCGAAAAAGCCAAAAAAGCGGGTAAAAAGGTGGGAATCGCCTCTACAGTGCCTGTAAATCACGCTACGCCCGCATCGTTTTACGGACATCAGCCCGACCGGAATATGTATTATGAAATTTCGCAGGATCTGTTGAAATCCAATTTCGATTTCTTCGGCGGGGCAGGTTTCTACAATCGCAATTTATTATACAATAAGACGGAAGCTCCTGATATTTATCCGCTTATGGAGCAAGCCGGCTATTATGTGGCGAAAGGAATAGACGATTTCAATGCCAATGCCAAAAAATCCGATAAAATCATTTTGCTCCACAAGAATTGGGAACAAACGGACGGTATTCCTTATGCAATTGACAGAGAATCAGGTGATTTGTCGCTCAAGGAAATCACGGAAGCGGCGATTGACGTGCTGACCCGAGACAACAACAAAGGTTTCTTTGTGATGCTCGAAGGCGGTCGGATTGATTGGGCGGGACACGGCAACGACGGCGCTGCGGCAGTGCGCGAAGTCATGGACATGGACGAGGCGATCAAGGTGGCATATGATTTTTATAAAAAACACCCGAAAGAAACGCTGATCGTCATTACAGCCGACCATGAAACGGGTGGTCTGGTCGTAGGACGCGGAAGCCTGAATATGAATGTATTACAGTATCAGAAAAAATCGGCGGACGGTTTGTCTCAACAACTTAATGAATTGGTAGAGAGCAAGAACGGCAAAGTTTCGTGGGAAGATGTAAAAACGCTCCTGTCTCAAACGATGGGTTTCTGGAAGGAAGTGCCGATCAATTGGGAAAACGAAAAGAAATTGCGCGACGCCTACGAGGAAACAATAGCGCTGCATAAGGATTTGAAAGACAAGAATTTATATGCCGCCAATGCGTTGCTTGCCGCAAGAGCCAAGGAAGTGATGAACAGCATCGCGCGCTTGGGCTGGGCAACAGGCTCACATTCAGCGAACTATGCGCCGGTTATTGCCATCGGGGTCGGACAAGAACAGTTCACCCACAAGATGGACAATACCGACATTCCTAAAAAAATAATGCAGATAGCCAGGTATTAAGTTTTAGGATAAACGCACGATTTTTTCTAAAGATACATCTCCTCTCTGTCATTTTGGGTAAAGCGAAGAATTTGAAACATATCTTTTGCTCAGCATTCCACGCGGTTTTTATCTTTTCCTGTTCCGTTATTAATTCAAGACCGGTAGAAAAAGATTGGAGTTTCTGCTATGAGCACCGTAGGGAAATACCGCTGTTCTATCATACAAACCGTAATCTAAAATACGGTTAATAAAATATTTGTCCCTCCGGGATATTCCGTCGCTGCAAAAGCCTCGCAGAGGCGACTCTTTATTAACCGTAGATTTCAACGGTGTTTTTATGTCCAAAAGCAACCATTTTTTCATACAGAACAAAAAATATTGCCTAAAGCACTTGCATTTTGCAAAACTATCTTTATCTTTGTGCCCAAATTGTCTTTTCAAGACTGAAATGATACACGAAAAAACGGAAATAGTAAATCAAACCGCTGCCGCCGCAAATGACGCATTTGCAGCGCGTCTCAGGGCATTTACCCCCCCCCCCCGAAAAACCTCA
>JAITMT010000092.1 GCA_031277235.1 Tannerella sp. | reverse complement strand
AGCAGGAAGAAGCAGAAAGGGAGGCGACGAAAAATGATTAGAACCTGGATAAGCATCTCTGTCGGATTTATCGTGTTTATATTATTGCAAGTGCTGATTTTCAATAATATACACCTGTTCAGACTCGTTACGCCCTTCATTTACATTTACATGATTCTGAAATTGCCGGTGGACATGGGACGTTCGGGAGTGATTTTCGTTTCTTTCCTGACGGGACTTGTAATTGACTTGTTTTCAAATACTTTCGGCATTCACGCGGCGACTTGCGCCCTGATTGGGCTGGTACGTACGCCTTTACTTCACAATTGGGTAGAAATCAAGGAAATACCCGAAAACAGTATTCCTTCGTACAGATTGATGGGATTCTCGAAATTTGTGCGTTATGCCCTGATAATTACAGTGATACATCATACAACCCTGTTTGTCGTTGAATCGTTCAGTTTTTTTCAGCCTTTATTCTTGATTGTCAAGATTTTATCGAGTATTCTATTCACCACGCTGTTGATTTGTATTATCGAAGCATTTAATCCGGAGGCAGGCAGAAATGGAAACCAATAAAGACAGATATGGCAACTACAACCGGCGATATATGGTGGCAGGCGCTGTCGTATTGCTGCTTGTCGTTTTTCTGATTCGTCTGTTTCTCCTGCAAATATGGAGCGACGACTACAAAATCACGGCGGACAGTAACGCTTTTCTGAGGCAGACGCTCTATCCCGCGCGCGGAGCGATTTACGACCGGAAAGGCAGGTTACTCGTTTATAATCAGCCTTCTTACGATGTGATGATGATCATGAGGGAAGTAGAGCCGTTTGATACGCTTGATTTTTGCAATACATTGAATATCAATAAGGAATATTTTGACGCCCGGATTGCGGAGATCAAGAACAAAAAACTCAATTCCGGTTATTCGCCCAATACTCCGCAAGTATTTATGAGTCAGTTGTCTGCCGATGAATTTGGCGTTTTTCAGGAAAAACTGTTCAAGTTTCGGGGCTTTTATACCCGCAATCGTCCGTTGCGGGAATACGGCTGCAAGACCGGAGCCAACCTGCTGGGCTACATCCGCGAAGTGGATAAGGGCGATATCGAAAAGGACGATTACTACGTGCAGGGCGACAACGCGGGCAAGTCGGGCGTGGAACGTTCCTACGAAAAATATCTGCGCGGAGAAAAGGGCGTCGAAATCCTGTTGCGAGATGCCCAGGGGCGCATCAAGGGCAGGTATGAAGACGGCGAATATGACGTTGCACCTGTTTCGGGCAAAAATATCACCCTGTCCGTTGACATGGATTTGCAGGAACTCGGCGAGCAATTGATGCAGAACAAACAGGGCGCCATTGTGATGATTGAGCCTTCGACGGGCGAAATTTTGTGCCTTGTTACCGCGCCGTCCTACGATCCCGGTCTGCTGGTCGGGAAACAGCGGGGAAAAAATCATAAAATGCTCGAAGACGACCCGCTGAACCCGCTGTTGGACAGGTCAATCATGGGTTCGTATCCGCCCGGTTCCACTTTCAAGCCGACGCAGGGATTGATATTTCTGCAGGAAGGCGTAATAACCAAGGAAACAGCCTATTCGTGCGCCGGCGGCTATCCTTATCTGGGCGGACGTCCGGCATGTCACCCGCATTATTCGCCGGTTTCGGTGGTGCCTGCGCTGTCAACTTCGTGCAACTCTTTCTTTTGCTGGGGATTGCGCGGAATGTTGGACAGTCGAACGCGCTATCCGTCTGTTCAGGAGGCATTTACCGTATGGAAAAATTACATGGTGGCGCAGGGATACGGCTATCAACTTGGCGTGGATTTGCCGGGAGAGATTCGCGGCTTTATCCCCAACAAGGACTCGTATGACAATGCCTACAACAAGCGGTGGAATTCGAGCAGCATCATTTCGATTGCAATCGGACAGGGCGAAATCACTGCCACGCCGCTGCAAATCTGCAATTTGGCGGCAACCGTCGCCAACAGGGGCTATTTTACTGTGCCTCACGTTGTTCATCAAGTTCAGGATATGGAATTGGATGAAAAATATTCGGAAAAGAAATGGACAGGTCTCGACCCTGAATATTACCAGATTGTCGTTGAAGGGATGCGGGCTGCCGTTATGTATGGAACTTGTACCAGCATGGCGTTGCCCGATATTGAAGTATGCGGAAAAACGGGAACGGCTGAAAACCCGCACGGACGCTCTCACTCTGCTTGCATTGGGTTTGCGCCGATGAACGATCCGAAAGTTGCGATTTGCGTATATGTGCAGAATGGCGGTTACGGTGCGAGTGTTGCCGTGCCGATAGCCAAACTGATGCTGGAAAAGTTTTTTTACGGCGAAATTCCTGCTGCCGATCAATGGAATTTTGAGAGAATGCAGCGTTTGAGTACGTTGCCCGGCTCGTATAATTATCCGCTGAAAAAAACTTCCGACGGCGAAAATGAACAGGCGCCGGAAGGAGAAATTTCGGAAGAACAAATCATGTAGGGAGGGACTCATGCCGAATAGCAAGCCGAATATCTGGAAATCGTTGGATTGGACAACCGTAATCCTTTATGTATTAATGGTTTTTATGGGCTGGATCAGCATTTGCGGAGCCAGTTACAATATTGATAATCCGCAATTTTTCAGTCTTTCGACGCGCTCCGGAATGCAGTTGGTCTGGATTGGCGTTTCGGCGATTATCATCTTCATTATCATGATGCTGGATAAAAATTTCTTCGAGACGTTAGCCTTTATACTGTACGGTTTGATTATCTTGCTGTTGATTGTTACGGTTTTCGTGGCTCCCGACATCAAAGGTTCCCATTCGTGGCTGGTTATCACGCCTTCGATTCGCGTGCAGCCGGCGGAGTTTGCGAAGTTTGCGACCGCGCTCGCCCTGGCAAAACTGATGAATATGTATGAATTTAAGTTATTGACATTCAGGAATTTTACCGTAGCCGCCCTATTGGTTTTCTTACCGATATTGTGCATCATTTTGCAGCGGGAAGCAGGTTCGGCGCTTGTTTTCCTCGCATTTTCCATCGTTTTCTACCGCGAGGGAATGTCGGGATTTGTGATTCTAACAGCCTTGTTGGCAGCGATTTATTTCATTATCATGTTGAGATACGAGGGAGTTATGTGGGAGATGACGCCTGTGGGCGAATTGATTGTGTTGGGCATTATATTGGCTCTCATGTTGATAATCCTGCGTTTTGTCTTTAACGAACGAACGATGTCTAAATATTTTACGATCACGCTTTTAATCGCAATAATAGCCTCCTATATAAGCCGGTATTTCATAAACATCAATTTCGTATGGGTCGGAATCGGGTTGATTGTTGCTTTCTCCCTGATTTTGATCGTGTTTTCGATCCGGAATATTATCTGGAAATATGTGTTGGTTGTCGTGTTTGCGTTGCTTTCAATCGGTTTCATGTTTTCGGTCAATTATGTTTTCAACGATATCATGAAGCCGCATCAGCAGCAGCGAATCCGCGTGTCGCTGGGGCTTGAAGACGATCCTGCCGGCGCGGGCTACAACGTGAACCAGTCGAAGATTGCCATCGGTTCGGGCGGTTTCCTGGGAAAAGGTTTCCTGAACGGCACGCAAACGAAACTGAAATACGTGCCGGAACAGGATACCGACTTCATTTTCTGTACCGTAGGCGAGGAATTTGGGTTTGCGGGCGCTTTTGTTGTTTTGCTTGTGTATGGTCTGTTTCTGTTGCGGCTCATTGTGCTTGCCGAGCGACAATCCACCACTTTCGGGCGGGTTTACGGCTATGGCGTCGTTTCCATTTTCTTTTTCCACGCGGCAGTGAATATCGGGATGGTGAGCGGACTGACGCCTGTCATCGGCATTCCGTTGCCGTTTTTCAGTTACGGCGGCTCGTCGCTGATGGGATTTACGATTTTGCTGTTTATTTTTCTGCGCATTGACTATGCACGGAAAGAGAAGGGTTGAATCAATGACAGGAATAAAGGTATTGATTATTAAATGAATATCATATTTTTCATTTTTTTTTCCGCTGATATTTGCTGTATTAAACGGGATTTCATACATTTGCAGCAAATATTGACCAATATGAGGATAAAATTAAAAGATGACGACCATGAATAAACGATTACTATCCCTTGATATTCTGCGTGGTATCACGATTGCAGGCATGATTATGGTGAACAATCCGGGCTCGTGGAGTTCCGTTTATGCACCGCTTAGACACGCCGCCTGGCACGGTTTGACGCCGACTGACCTGGTTTTCCCGTTTTTTATGTTTATTATGGGAATTTCAACGTACATTTCGTTGAGGAAATATCATTTTGAATGTACGAAATCTGTTGTTTATAAGATAATTAAGCGTACAGCCGTAATTTTTCTGATCGGTTTGGCGATAGCGTGGCTTTCGCTTTCGTTCGGAACGTATCACCGCCTTGCAGATGAGGGACTTCCGCTTGGAGAACGCTTGTTGCGGGCAATGAGCAACTTCGGTCATCTTCGCATTCCCGGCGTGTTGCAGCGACTGGCGCTTTCCTACGGAATTACCGCGTTACTGGCTGTTACCATGAAGCATAAATACTTTCCGCACATTATAAATGTTGGATTATTAGGTTATTTCCTTAATTTACTGTTCGACAGAGGTTTTGAATTGAGTGAAAACAATATTATTGCCGTGATAGACCGTTTTGTATTGGGAGTGAACCATTTATATACCGATAGCGGCGTAAAACTGGATCCCGAAGGGCTTTTCAGTACGATTCCTTCCGTCTGTCACGTGATGATTGGTTTTCTTTGCGGGAAAATGATAATGGACACACCAGATAACTATCAGAAAATCAATAAATTGTTTATAATCGGTGCGATATTGACATTTGCCGGATTTCTGTTGAGTTACGGTTGCCCGATCAATAAAAAAATCTGGTCTCCGACATTCGTACTTGTTACTTGTGGCTTGGCTTCCACGCTGTTGGCGTTGCTCATTTGGATTATTGACGTGAAAGGACATAAAAAATGGAGTATATTTTTTGAATCATTCGGTGTTAATCCGCTGTTTATCTATGTATTGGCAGCTTTTCTGTCCATTTTGCTCGGCAGCATTCTGATTCCTTACGGTGGAGAATACATTAGTTTCAAGGGATTTATATACGGAAAAGTCCTGCAACCCTTGCTGGGAGACTATCCGGCTTCCCTGGTGTTCGCTTTGCTGTTTGTAGGTCTGAACTGGCTGATTGGTAATATTTTATACAAGAAAAAAATTTATATAAAGATATGATACTCTTGGCAGATGGCGGCTCTACGAAAGTTGACTGGCGCGTGGTAGAGAATGGCAAGGAAATAAAACAGGTTTTTACCAAAGGAGCCAATCCTTTTTTCAGAACGCGGGAAGATATCAGCGAAGAATTGAAAGCAGCGTTATATCCTGAAATCAAGGAATTTACATTCAATTCCGTTCATTTTTTCGGTGCAGGCTGCGCCAATCCGGAAAAAAACGATGTGGTGCGGAAAGCCATTGCAGATCATATACAAACTTCTGAAATAGAAGTAGATACGGATATGCTGGGCGCAGCACGTGGATTGTGCGGACACGAAAAGGGAATTGCCTGTATTATCGGAACAGGCTCAAATTCATGCTATTATGACGGAAACAGAATGGTTGAAAACGTATCGCCGCTCGGTTATATTTTGGGCGACGAGGGCAGCGGGGCTGTGCTAGGGCGGCTTTTTGTGGGTTCACTCCTTAAAAATCAATTAACCAAAGGTTTAAAGGAACAATTTTTGCAGGAATACGGTCTCACGCCTGCCGATATCATTGAAAAAGTTTACCGTCAACCGCTGGTTAACAGATTTTTGGCAGGTTTTGCTCCGTTTATCCGAAAAAATATCGTGGACAAATCCGTGGAAAATATTGTATATCATTCATTTATAGATTTTTATAAAAGGAATGCGATGCAATATGATTTCAATCAGAATATTATTCATTTTACCGGCTCGGTAGCCTATCACTTCCAAGACATTCTGCGTCGTGCGGGCGAAGATTTAGGATTGAAAATCGGAAAAATTGACCCGTCGCCGATGGAGGGGTTGATTCGGTTTTATGAAGTGTATTGACGCCCTTGTAACACGAATGTAGAGAAATCAAGAAACTGCTGCAATCTGTCAAAGAAGCGTCCGAGAGTTTTCCTTTCGACGGTATAATGCCGGTTTTCAAAGCCGGGAACAGAGCATAAACCGTGGTAATCTCTCAAAAACTATCTCTCTCAAAAACATATTCTTTTCCTGCTTCCGTCAGGATATCGTATTCAAATACACTGTACAATAAAGGCATTTCGGGATTGATTTTTTCCGAAATCAGCGGCGTTTTGATTTGAGCCGGCGCAAACAGAGGATTGGAATTTTCTCCTTTTGCTTCAGCGAGACCTTTACCTTTGAGTGGAACGTATGAACGCAGCCGAAGGTTGCCGCCCATGTTCGACTTTATCGTTGCTTTTTCTAATTGGCAGTCTTTCCACTGTATGTCAACCTCAAAATTTCCACGTGCCAATAATCCTTTTACATGACCGTCTTTCCAAGCATCGGGCAGAGAAGGCAACAGATGTACGGCTCCGTCGTGGCTTTGCATCAACATTTCGGCAACGCCTGCGGTATAACCGAAATTACCGTCGATTTGGAAAGGCGGATGGGCATCAAACAAGTTGTTATATACTCCGCCACCTCCGGAATAATTTACGTCTCTTGAAGCAACGGGACTTAACAAGTTTCTGATAATGATATAGGCATGATTACCGTCAAGCAGGCGCGCCCAAAGGTTAATTTTCCAACCCATCGACCAGCCGGTGGCTGCGTCTCCGCGGTACAGCAGGGATTTTTTTGCAGCCTGAAAAAGATTTGGATTATAATAAGGTGAAATCTGATTGCCGGGATACAAACCATAAAGATGCGACACATGCCGGTGATCGTTTTTTGGATCATCAGCGTCTTGCAACCATTCCTGTAATTGATTATACTGTCCTATCTGCATGGGTGGAAGACGATTGGCTGTTTGTTGTAATTTATTGATATAGGCGGCATCTTCATTTAAAATTTTTGCTGCTTGCCCGGTATTCATCAATATATCGAATGCCAACTGATTATCCATAGTACAACCTGCAACAATAGTACTGTTGCTACCTGCAGGACCCTGTTCGGGCGAATTGGACGGAACTGTAACCAACCATTTGTGAGTAGGTTCTTCCGTGAGGAAATCTAAGAAGAAATCAGCCGCGCCTTTCATCACCGGAAAATATTCCTTCAAAAACGCTTTGTCGCCGGTATAGAGATAGTGTTGCCATAAATGCTGACAGAGCCATGCGCCCCCGTTAGGCCACATGCCCCAAGTAGCGCCATCCACCACGCCCGTACTTCTCCAAATATCTGTGTTGTGATGCAATACCCAGCCGTCAGCGCCATACATTTTTTTTGCGGTTTCCTGTCCTGTTACGGATAATTCTTTTAACATTTGAAATAAGGGTTGGTTGGTCTCTCTCAAATTAGTAATATCGGCAGGCCAATAATTCATTTCGAGATTGATATTCACCGTATATTTCCCATCCCAGGGGGCAAAAGGCTGTTGATTCCAAATACCTTGTAAATTGGCCGGTTGGCTACCGGGCTGTGAGCTGGAGATGAGCAGATAACGACCATAGTTGAAAAGTAGAGCAGCCAATGAAGGATCATTATTTTCCCGAAAAGTTTTCAGACGGATGTCGGTAGGCGTTTTACCGTCATCCCTTGCTCCCAGATTCAGTTTCACGCGATTGTATTGGTTTTGATAATAAGCAATATGATCGGCAAGCATTTTGTTCTCATCTTTTTTCAATACTGCATCCAAATAAGTTGCGGCTTTTTTGTGTGCATCTCCATCCACTGATTTGTAATTGACAAAATTGGTTGCCGCTGAAATATAAATCGTTGCTGTGGTTGCGCCGGTAACCGTGATGCTATTGTTGTCTGTTTTCACCTTTCCGTCGGCGGCTTTGACCAGGGCTTGGGTTTCAAATTGAATGGCAGCTTTCACTCCTTCATGGTCGTCACCCATTCCCGTTAGAACGAGCTTGTCGCCGGCTCTTTTCACGGCAAATTTTTTCATTGGCGAGTTATAGGATGCTGCAAAGTTCAACGCTCCTTTTTTGTCGGCGGTTATTTTCATAATAATGACATTATCGTTAAACGAAGCATAGATTTGTCGGGTAAAAGTAACGTCATCCACTTGATAGGAAGTTATTGCTACCGCTTTTGAAATATCCAATTCACGGCGAAAACCGGTATATTGTTCATGTCCCGGAAAATCAAGAAATAAGCTACCCATGGTTTGGTAGGGCATGCCGTGGCTTGACGCCAAAAAATCACGATTGATAATATTCTCAGCTTCCCTGTTTTTGCCTTCAAAAATCAAGCGTCGCACTTCAGGCAGGGATTTCAAAGCAGCGGGATTATAATTGTTGTGAGGTCCGCCGCCCCATACGGTTTCCTCGTTGAGTTGCAGTTCTTCGCGGGCAGGATTGCCGTATATCATGGCTCCAAGACGACCATTACCCACCGGCAACGCTTCCGTCCATCTTTTAGCGGGCTGTTCATACCAAAGGATATTGTCGCTGCTTTGTGCGTTGATTGTGGAATTTGTGGCCGCACACAACACCATTATTATAAAAAATGTAGGTTTCATTATTGAGTGATTTTATTGTGAATATTGAAATAATCAAAATCGACATAACCGCCTGTTTCTTGAGTGGCATAATTAAACAATCCAAACCGGTAGCCCATAAAATGTGTCAATGTATATTTCATTTTCAGCGGCTCTCCTATCGGATTCCAAGTTTTACCATCCAGGCTGTAATAGAAATAAGCCATATCTTTGAGTTCCCGAAAATCGCATTCTGCCTTGAAATATACTTTTTTGGAGGAGGTCGGAATGCTTGCCTGTTCAACGGGCTGTCCACTGCTTGTATTCACCATGTAAATATATTTTTTGTCGCCCATCATTTTCACGCCAACGAGTCCATATCCACTTTGAAGCAGACACAATCCGGCAAAGTCGCCGACTTTCATTTTTGTCGTTTCCATACAGATTGTACCCGAACAAACCGGACCGATGGTGCGCTGCGTTAACATGTTTCGAGCTGTCAGCACATCCGAATCTATCCGTCCCGTAGTTAAGCGCAAATAACCTTTTCGTTGCGTAACTGACCAAAACCGGTTATCGGGATTGTGATTCCATTGCCAAACCAGGGGTAAATCCGGTTCGCCTTTTTTGCGTTTGAACTCATCGGAGGCTACAATTCCGGGTATTAAGCCTTTGTTTTCAGGCAAATCGAGCGTCTCCGGCAATTTGCCGTTTACGCCAATCACAGGTCCATCGTCTTCCCAAGTGATGGGAACAAGGTATGGAATCCGCCCCACAGCGCCATTATCCCGAAATAGATAAGCAAACCATTTTCCGTCGGGTGTATCCACCATTCCGCCCTGAGCGGCTCCCTTGTCCTGAAATCCTAATTTGCCTTCGTAGGGTCCCATGATATTATCGGAGCGGTGAATGACTACCGTGCGCATTCCTCCTCTGGGCCAGGTGATGTTGAAAAGATAATATTTTCCGTTTATCTTGAAAAGTTGGGAACCTTCGGCGCCGAGCATGATGTTGTCGCCTGCCGGAGCGCTTGCATTTTCAATAATTACCCGTTGCGTTTCGGGTTTTATTCCCGAAAGGTCGTCTTTCAGTTCAACGATACTGAGTTTTTTTACGCCCCAGATCATGTAGATTTTCCCGTCATCATCGAAAAACAGGGTATGGTCGTGAAGCGAAGGTCGAAAAGAATGTTCCGTCCAGGGACCTTTTTCAATATCCTTTGTGGTGTAGATGTAAGTTTTCCCCGTATTTCCTGCAAAAGTGCTTACATAATACATACCCTCGTGAAACCGAATACAGCTTGCCCAGGAACCTTTTCCATAGGAGTTTTTATCGTTCGCGAGATTCATCTGATCGTCGTCTTCCAGAATATCATACGCATAATTTACTATTTCCCAATTGATTAAATCTTTCGATTTCATAATGGGAACACCGGGAGCCATGTGCATGGTGGTGCTGCTCATGTAATAGGCGTCGCCCACACGAATCATCGACATGTCGGGAACATCGGCGTATATAACCGGATTTTTTTGCTGTGCATGCAGTGATATTGATGCCAGCATTACTAAAATTAAAATGATTGCTTTGTTTTTCATTGTTACAAACTTTTATATATCATTCTGCAAACCTCTGTAAATCCTGTTAAAATCTTGGTTCAAGACTTTCTCTTCGGCGCAGCGGGACAGATGCTATGTTTTTATAAATATTTTTGTCGTCTATAGGCTATTTCAGGAATTATAACGGGATTCTTTGCAGAATGTATAATATCAATCACATAAATTGTTGATTTTGTGACAGCATACAAAATGATATACTTTTCAACAATAATATTTCTGTAAATTTTCCGTTCCGTGCTTTTAAGGAAACGGTTTTTAGGGTTCGCATCGGGCATCAATGGCAAACGGGCTACTTTTACTTCAATTGTGGCAACAAATTCCCTGCTCACACGCTCTCCAAACGTTTCAATACCGTATAACGCCACATCTTTCAAATGTTCGTGATAATCGTTTGATATTTTAAGCGTTTTGCGATGTCCTTTCTGTTGAAATTTCATTGAACCATTCGTTAAATTTTCGGCGGTGTGTTTCATAAGGCATATAGCCTGACTTTTCAGCTTTGCTGACCATTGCCTGATAATCTTCCACGCTTATTTCGCTGTCATCAACCGAAGGCGTTTGCCAATTGATTGTTTCATCTGTTACCGTTGTTGCCATCTTATTTTTTTAATTTGAACCTGCAAATTTATGCGATTTTCTTTTCTTTACCAAATTTCTTTCTTTCTTTTTTATTTCCTTCCCGGTAGCAGCATATATGTATATATATCAAACGGATTGATTTCATTCCACAAACCTCCAATAATCGAAAAACATAAGATCGGTTTTTGGTCTTCCTCTAAATACGAAATAAACATCGTGAACGCCTTTCACATTCGCAACATCAGCCGAAACGACTTCCCATCGATCGTTTCCACCCGTGCGGGGCGCTCTTATTGAACACAACAGTTGTCCGTCAATTGTATCAAGCCGCACTTCCATCGTTACCCTTTCATTATGTGTCGTGCCCATTCTTGCAAAAAACTTTGACGGTCTCTTATCTCTGAAATCAACATCTTTCACTTTTATATAACTGCTGTCTCGCCTCGCTGTAATGAAAACACCTACCTGCTTATTTTGCATGGATTTAACGCCTTCCGACCAGGCAATGGTTTCGGCTTCCGTTTTGACGTAGGGGTTGAGCGTTGTCAAACCTTTTTGTATTCCTTCCTTGGTCATTTTCAATTCGGGAATTGAACCGTCATTCCTGAATTTTAATTCTTCAACACATACGGAACGGTTAAACCCTCCGCCACCCGGCAGATTTCCGTTATGATAGAAGAAATAGGTTTTTCCCCGAAAATCGACAACTCCCGGATGATTGGTAAAAACTCCGCCTTCGGGCGTCATTACTGTCCCCCCGTACTTCCAGGGACCGGTCGGATGGGCGCTCGTCGAATAACCGATGTGTTCCGGCAGCGGACCGCCTGGCCAAAACAAATAATAAATGTCATTTCGTTTATATTGCCAGGGACCTTCTTCATACAGTGTAGGACGATCTTTCACATTTCCTTCCCGTTTGCCGAATGATTCTATTACCATAGGTACTTCAACGATTTCTCCTGAACAGGAAATCATATCTTCGTTCAATTTCACGTAATACAAAAACGGGTTTCCCCAATAAAGATAAGCCTGACCATCCGTATCAATCATAACAGTCGGATCTATATCTCCATATTTTTCGCTTTGTACCAAGGGCTTTCCCAGCGGATCATAAAACGGTCCGTAAGGAGAATCAGCTACTGCCACGCCTATTGCGGGACGGTTGTTTTGGGCTATCATCGGCACATACATATAAAACTTTCCGTTTCGTTCAATACATTGTGGCGCCCAGGCATCGCCTTTTGCCCATTTAAAATCGGTATATGACAGGACAGCGCCGTGGTCTGTCCAGTTTACCATATCGCTTGTGGTGTAGAGACGCCAGTCGTTCATTACAAACCATGTAGCATTATCCTCATCGTGGGAAGTGTACAGGTATAATTTGTCGTTATACGCCATTGGCGCCGGATCGGCGGTGTAATTCGTTTGGATAATGGGATTCTGCGCAAACAGAGATCCCGACGCCAGCATCGCCAAAACTGAAATGATTGTTTTACTTTTCATAATTCTTTATATTTCATATATTTTTAAAAATTTCATCTGTGTACTGCAACTTACAAGGCATCTGATAATATTTTTTCCAATTTTTCAGATCCTTCAAAGCCAACTTTGAAATAAATTTGCTCGCCTTCCTTATTCAAAATCAAATAAGAAGGAACTCCATTAACTCCGAATTTCTTTTTCAAATAACTAAATTGAGACGATTTCAACCTGAAATGTTCTCCGGGAATGTCGGGAATCATATTTTGCCAAGCCGGCAAAGGAGAACTTTCATCCGTCAGATAAACAAACACTACGCCTTTTTCTTTCAACCGTTCCTTTACCGGTTCAAATCGTTTCATTGCCGTGCGACAGGGACCGCACCAGGTTGCCCAAAAATCGACAAGTATTACTTTTCCCGTAAAAGGCTTCAACAATTCCGGAAACAATTTTTCTTCCTCCGTTTCGGGAATGTCGCGAATAGTATATCCTTCTTTATCTTTATTCTTTTCTATCTGTGCCAGCAGTTCATTGTTTTTTTGATTGATATAATTGAAATAAAACGGATTATCCATTTGAGCAATGTCCTCAAATTTATCAGTTGTCAAGGGAATTTTTTCCTCAAATCCACTACAAAGAAATTGAGCTGTCAGTATGTCAAAAACTATTCCTTGCGAAGTGCCAAGTATATCGGTTAAATAAGATTTTATTTCTTCCATTTGCTTTTGGGTATTACTTCTTTCAAAGAATTGTTTCCATACTTCATTATATTTCCCGTTATACGATTCTTTTATTTCTTCACTGTATTCAGGCTCTTCTATGGTTTCAGGTTCTTCCTGTTTAATGAGATCATTGAATTCTTCCTGTGAAAATATTTTATAATGATTCAAATATCTTATAAAAATTTCTCTATTTTCAAAAACAGAAATGATATCCGATTTCGGGTCTAAACACAAGGAAAGCAGTTCTTTCGCCCGCTCAAGGTTTTTCTCTTTCAACTTTCCGGATTCGATTAATTCTCGAGTTACTCTAACGGTCTCGTCTTTATATTTTAGTTGTTTTTCATCACTCCAATTATCTACAGTCCTTTTTTGCCAAAATTTTGCAATTTCTGTTTCTTCCGGTGACAATATTTCAGAGTCAATTAATTCTTGAAAGAATTTTTCAGTTGGAACATTTATCTGTATCCTTATTTTTTCTCCATTAAAATTCAAAAATTTACATGAATTGACCATATTACCAAAATTCTCGTTGTATAAAGAAAGCGGATTGTTAAAAGGAATATCCTTCAGAAAAGAATAATACGCTTTATCAAATACAGGTTTCGTATATCCTGTAATATCATCTTCATAATTGAGATTATGCGCTCTACGATAAGCCGATTCCAAATTTGAATCGGCGAACATCAACATATAAATGGCTGTAAAATGAATATCCATTACGGCAAATTCGTATGCTTTTTCAGTCAAATTCTTTTGTGACAGTTGTTCTATGGCATCATTCATTTTTTCTATTACATGCGTCTTGTATTGTTCGGCAGACATATCCAGGATTTCTTTGGAATCTTGTACCTGATCCAGAAAAGCTCTCCTGATCCCTTCCTGAATATTGTTATCTTCCATTTGATTGTTGATTTCGGCATTGGCGCCACCAAAATACATATATTTTCCGGCAGGACATCTCAATGCTTCATTTCCGGTTTCCTGACAGTTTTTTTGATACAAATCCACATAAACCGTTGTTTCTTTGCCGGGAGAAAGCAAGATATACTTATTGTAAAAAGGATTGATTCTCAACAATACTTGCATGGTTGTAATCAACGGGACTTTCAATTCAAAACTTCCATCTTCTTTCACCGGTGTTTCCAATTCCTCCTGTTCACCCGTTACCGGATTATTAACATACATTTCAATTTTCCACTTCATTTCGGGAACATATCCCAAGAATTTTCCTTTGACAATGGCATCTCCCGCTTTCAATTCGGGTATCACTAACGATTTTCCGTCTTCCTTAATAATGGATTCATTTATAATTTCTGCCGGCACGCGATTTTCCAAGTTTTGCTGTGAGTACAGGGTTAATATACTGAAAAACAAAACAAATACTAACAAATACCTTAGGCTCGTTAAGCCGTAAAATTTACGAAAAAATATATTCATGATACAAAATTTATAATGTTGTGAATTATTGATTTAATTTGTTAGAACAAACCCGCCATTAGGTTGGATGCTAACCGATATATCTCCGTTTTTTCCAACGCCGGCTGAGTCCATATAGGTCTCTTTATCTTTATTATCATTGTACACCGTTATTTTTTGTCCTGCAAACATCGGAAGGCTTAATTTCAGCGTAACCGTTTCCTTTTGGGCATTGACTCCTGCCACATACCAGGTGTTTCCGTGACGGCGTGCGACGACGGCGTATTTTCCCGGGTAACCGTCAACATACAAAGTTTCGTCCCAGGTGGTCGGAATCTTTTTCATGAAATCAATTGCAAAAGCCGGGGCATCTTCCAAGTTATTGGGAGTGAGCGCAAACATCTGTACGGCATTTTGGTAAAGAATACCGGTGGCTAATTGGAAAGCATCGGTAGTGAGCCTCCGGTTTCTTTCCTTATTGCTTTTAACTAAATATTTGTTCAGAAAAACGCCTCCAAATTCCATACAGCCAACCGCATTGCGGATAAAGGGATGCAGGGTAGAATAAAATGCTTCATTATTCCTGACATCTTGAGAAAATATCAACATCTCGGATGCCAATACGGCTTCGCTTCCCACATGGTTGGGATACATCCGTTCCCAGCCGCGAGGCAGGGTAGCGCCATGGAAGATAACCATCAGTCCGTAGTCGTTGGCGTCGGAAAGAATGTCTTCATAGATGCGCATGGTTTCCTGTTTATCGCCTCCGAAGAAATCCACTTTCAATCCTTTAACGCCGACTTTTTTTAACCATTTCATTTCTTCCTTACGGGCGATTGGTCTGTCCATACGATTTCTCGGACCTTGAGGGGCATCGTTAACCGAGCCGTTGGAATTATACCACAGAAAGACGTCCACATTTTTTGAATGGGCATATTTTATCAGTTCTTCCATTCTTTCGTAACCAATATTCGTATCCCACAGGGCATCTATCAAAATATACTCATATCCCATCTTTGATGCGAGGTCTATGTATTTTACCTGATCGTCCCAATTCATACTGTTGTCCTGCCAGACAATCCAACTCCACGTACTCCTTCCATACTTATAGTCTATGGAAGGTTTGTAAAGCGGATCAACAACATCGAAAGTTACAGTCGTTTCTACGATGGGCTTTAAGGTCTCCCCAACCGTAATGGTTCGCCAGGGGGTTGTGCCGGGCAAACCGATTTGGGCGCCGGAACTTCCGAAGCCGTTGTTCTGGGCGGGATTGGGATATTCGACGGTATAGACTCCATCTTTCCACGCGCTTAAATGGGAAGCGCAGTAGAGGCTGCTCACTCCGGTTTCGGAAAGAAGCGCCCAGCCGTCATTTCCTATTTTGAAAAGTCCGGGGAAAACATATCCGGTTCGGCTGTTTGTTTCGGAAACAGGAACATCCGCCTGATAGCCGCTTTCATAACTGGGAGTAGTACGTGCAAAGCCTCCCATCGGTCCCATCATGTAGGAAAGAAATGCAGTTGTGAAGGCGGGAAATCGAAAGCCGGTCGCTTCCTTTTCAATCACGCACGCTCTGCGATCTCTCCAAGCAGGAAGTTCGTAACGGAAAGCAATGTCGTTATTACTTACTTGAAAAACTACCGAAACCTTTCTTTGCTTTGCATTTTGAAAAGTACAGGTCAAGGTGTTGGCTTTGTAGTGGATTTCGGAACGCTTAATTTTGTCCTGTGTATAATGTTTATCCACTTCTCCAAGTTTATGCTCCACGTAAGTTAATCCGGCGCTGAAATCGCCTTCGTTAGTGATTAATCCCAAAGGGGAGTTTTCCAATATCTGTTTGTTTTTGTATTTAACCGAATACTCCGACTTGCCGTTTTCGACAGTGATATGGACAGTTAGTAATCCATCCGGACTTGATACGGCAACATTCTGGCTGTGGATTGCCGATACATACAATAAAGTGATTACGATTGTAAGAATTTGTTTCATAATATTTTCTTTTCTTCATTCAAAAGACCTAAATAATTTTTAACAAAATAAACCCACTCATCCAATTTGTCATATAACCTTTTTGTAGCAGGAAGTGGGATAATAACATCGGGAGCAATACCTATATTGTCAAATGGATTGTCAGGAATACGTTTTGAACGTGTCAGAGGGCAACCTACCTGATATTTATTTGATGGGAAAGGAATTATTCTAACATTTGAATAGTCTAAAACTCCAGCGGTATGAGTATTGCCGAATAGAATAACCTTGTCGCTTTCTTTTGCCGCCAATAAAAATTGTTCAGCCGAAGAAGCATTTCTTTCATTGATGATTATTCCAACATTTCGAGGCATAGGATAAACAGTATTCATTCTGACTGTATTATTGCCTATACTCCAAGGATGTGTCACAAACTTCCCTTTGTTTTTTTTCATAGCTTCAACTAAAATTTGATTTCGTTTAATCCATTCCTTTGGTATTTCTTCTTTTTTTATAAAATCTTCAAAATATTTAATATTATCTTCAGTAGCATAGTACTCAACACCTGTAACATCGTATGGTTTCGTATAAATTAATCTTGCGAGTTCTCTATATGCGCCGTCATTTCCTCCTCCATTATATCTGATATCTATTATCAAATTAGGACGAGTCATTATTTCTTCCCAATGTTTCGTTATAAGTTCATTAGCAGTATTTTCAGCAAAAGTCGGTATTCTCAAAAAGAATGTACTGTCGTCTAAAGCCATAGCAACAAAAGAAACGTTGGGATAATAATTTTCGTATGAAGTTCGCAGTGCCTCATCAAAAATAGGAGAATCCGATTTGCGAACAAATATTCTATCATTTTGGAACTCAATAAGTTTTCCATTTAATAGTAATGATGCTTTTGTTTTAAAAGTTTTTTCATCTTTGATTAGCGAATAGTTTATTACATCAAAAATGGAATCATTAACCGGTTTGAACTCAAATATAACCTGTCCATTTTTCCAATCTTTTTGATTAACAACGACACCAACATATTTTTTCCCGTCCTTAGTTACTATAAATTCTCGTTGATATGCACACCAAACTCCTTCTATTCCTTCGGCATCTTTTGTTGCTTGATACAAACTGTCAACATTTACATACAAGTTTTTCCCGTAAGTTGAGATGCCCATAACTTCCAATTTTTGACGATTTTCTGTTGTATCAGACCAAATACGACGAACTCCAAGATGACCGTCTTTGAAAAATTTCGTGTATTCGTTCAGATAATAGATACAACTGTCAGGATAATTTGTGATTTTTTGTCTTACTTCCTTTTCTAAATTTGTAAGTTGTGAACGATTTTCGTTTGTTACTTTGTCATTGTAACCCGGATAATTCGTTTGAATTTTTTCTACTAAGAAGTCAAAATCTTTCAAACAATCTTCGACAGATTCATTAATTGCAGAAATAGATTTTTCGCCCTTGTCGCTATTGCTTTTATTACATGAACCGAATACTGTAATTGCAAATCCTAAGATTAAGATACCAATAAATTGATTCTTTTTCATATTTTTGTTTTTTAATTTACTTTATTACCGCAACAAATCCTCCTCTCGGCAAACAATCAATATTCATTGTTTTATCCGATAAAGGCAATTCTTTTTTTATATCAAAACTCCGATTATCATTTCCATCTTTGAAAATCGTTATCGTTTTACCCGTCGGGGCAAGCGATTCTAATGAAAACCGGAGCGTTCGAAGTTCGTCAGTTCCGTTGATTCCTCCAATAAACCATACATCTCCCTTGCGACGGGCAATGATCACTTCTTTAGCAGGATAGCCTCCCAAAAATTTGGTGTCGTCCCAAGCTGTAGGCAAATCGGCAAGGAATTGTTTCACGGGTTCGGGAAGAGAACGGTAAGAAGAAGGACGGTCGGGCATGTGTTGCAAGGCTGATTCAAACAAGACGTAGAGCGCCAATTCATGTCCGTGAGAGGTAATGTGCGGGTGTTGAGAATCGGAAAAAGTTCCCGGCGTATAATCCATTGATCCGATTACATTTCTTGTGAAAGGCAGCGTGGCGTTGTGGGCTGCCGCACGGTTGGTCAAAACAGGACGGTTGTTATACCATTCGGCGCCATAAACCGCTTCTGTCGTCATCAAATTCGGATAGGTTCTTTGCCAACCGCGAGGAATTGCGGCTCCGTGGAAAGTGATCAGCAATTTGTATTTGGCGGCATCTTCCAACAAATCCATATAATAATCCATCATGGAAGCGCCATCCTGTGCAAAAAAGTCAATCTTGATGCCGGACACGCCCATTTGGTTCAGTTTGGCATATTCCGCTTCCCGGTCTTCTTTTTTATTCAGACGGTCAAGCGGACCCGGAGCGCCGGGACCTATCCAGCTCGTTCCAGAGTTATACCACAACAATGTTTTTACATTTTTCTCCCGGGCATATTGGATGGCATCCATGACCGTGCCGCCGTTGGACATCACATCCCATTCCCAGTCAATCAGGTTGTAGCGCCAACCCATCTCTGCCGCCAAATCAATGTATTCCTTCACAACTTGATAATCCTTTGAACCGTGATTATTTGCCCAATAAACCCAGGCAGCCTGACCGGGGACAATCCAATCCGTATCAGCGATTTTGTTTGGTTCCGAAACATCCGTCACCAAAGTAGATTCAACAATATCTGCCAAACTTCCTATAATTAATAATCGCCAAGGAGAAGCCCATGAACCTTGAAATGCTACCTTTTCATCAATCATGCGAACTTGATATAGATTCAAATTATTTCCATTGTATAATCGGGAGCCGCTGTGTCCATGTTGAATGTTTGCTTCGGTAATCAGGACAAAAAACGAACTGTCGGGTTCAATCAATGCAGGATATCCCCACAGATGCGCATTTCTGCCCTTGGCTTCACCGTTTATTTGGAGAGGGAAGAATCCTTCATAATCAATGGCGTATTGTTGCATCCATCTGTTCGTTCCTTCGGGTATCGGGTAACTTGTTAACTCTTCCGTAATAAATTCTTTTTCATTGTTTACTGATTGAATAGAATAGTTGAAAGCGACTCCGTCGTTGTATGCTCTGAACCCAATATCAATAGATTGTCCCTGCCGGTTTTCAAATCGGTAAGTTCTTTCAACGGCTTTGTTTGTACAGTGACTTCTCTTGCCGCTAATCATTGTGTAATCATCCTCAATATCTTTATCCTTGGAAACTGAAACTAATTTCAAAGCGCTACCCAAATCCTGCAATTCCGTTTTTAAGCCCAAGTTTACTTGTGAGAACACGGTTTTGGAAGTTCCATTTTTATCGTATTTTACCGTAAAACAGACTTGTCCATATCCGTCGTTACCGGTATTTTCCACCTCAACCGAAATATTGATTTTCCCGTTGGGGGAAATTAATTTCCCTGTTTTTGCCAAACAAGGGGAAAACAGAAAAAATACCGGCAGTATCAATAATGTTAATTTAAGTTGATTCATTCTTGTATATTTTTGTTTATCCGTTTTTTATTTCTTTCAAAAAGTTCGCGTGTTTCTACTATGATTTCCCGGACTTTCTGTTCCAATAATTTTTTAGGCGGCAGTTCTGTCCAATATTCTGCGACCATTATGCCGTCTTTGTGCATTTCCAACAGTTCGATCTGTTCGCGATTTCCTTCTGCACACAGTAGCAATCCTATCGGTTCATATTCTCCATCTTGCCTTTCATTTCGGTTCAACCATTTTAGATAGAGTTCCATTTTTCCTTTGTATTCGGCTTTGAATTTTCCGAGTTTCAGGTCTATTGCTACCAAACGTTTGAGGGTTCTGTGAAAAAACAATAAATCCAAATGAAAATCTTCGCCGTCAATAATCATTCGCTTTTGCCGCGCAACAAAAGAAAAGCCTTTTCCCAGTTCGAGAATAAAGCGTTCCAATTCACTTATTATGGCATTTTCCAAATCACGCTCGTCATAATTTTGGGGCAAGTTGAACATATCCAAAAAATAGGGGTCTTTAAATATATTGAATGGCATTGTTTGCTGTTCAGTCTCTTGCGATGCAATTTGTATATTGGCGATTTCTGCACGTTCAAACTCTTTGCGTTCAATAGATTGACGAAGTTCGCGTTTTCCCCAATGTCTTTCTGCGGCTTCTTTGGCGTAAAAAAGGCGGGCTTCTTCACTTTTCAGTGGTATAAGTTCCCGAAAATGAGACCATGACAATTGTCGCGCCAGTGGCGCGACAATTGCAACGTCGGAAAATAGTTCTGCAAACTGCATCATTCTACGCAAACTTTTGGCTTCAAAATTCTTACCGTATTTTTCCGTCAATTGTTGCGCCAGTGTCGCAACAATCTGTTTGCCATAATCCGCTCGTTTGTTTTGCAGAATATCTTCATTTATTCGTTTGCCCACGTTCCAAAACAGCATAGTCATTACGCTGTTTGCCTGAACGACAACAAAATTTCTGCTTTGCTCAATGAGTTGCGAAAGGTCGTTGAACAATGTTTGTTCGGGTTGTTTGATTTTATTTTTCATATTTAGTAGAATCTTACATGCACTTTTTTCCGTTATATTGAACCGTTTTTGCAGTTCCATTCTGTAAAGTTACAACAAAAATCCGACTACCGGGTTCTTCATAATTTATTGCATGATATAAGAAAACACCAAATCATCCGTCCAAATCAGATATTTATCCAACGGACGCGGACCGCAAGAGTTGGAACCGACGCCCAATGTTTTCGCCGACAGGCAGAAAACCGTGGCGTCACTTGCCGGCAAATCAATCTTATATTCTACGGGAAACATTTGTTCGTCGGTATGAGGCAGCGCCGAAAACTGCATGTGGTTTTTATCGGATTGAATGAGTAGCGACGGCATTCCTTCTCCCTTCAAATCAGCCCAACGCACTTCTTCGTGATTCCCGCGATCCATCGGCTTTTCGTATTCGTACTGATTGTTTACATCCAAGGTATAAATCCCTATATCGGAAGCGATTTTCCGGTCGGGATAGTTTTCAAACGGACCGCGACCATAGTAGGTTACATGATCGAGTTTCTTATCAAACATCATACGCACTCCGATACGCCCCGGATTGATACGAAAGCCGACAAAATGAATTTGATTATCCACATTCACCGAACCATCGCCTTTGATTACATAAGTTGCAGTGTGGTAAGCGCTAAATCCTTCTTTTCCCCCAGCCTTAACTGTGGAAATAACTCTGACTGCGGAATTATCCACCTGTTTCGTTTTCAGGTCTATCAATGAATATTCCAAATTCGTTAAACCGAATTTATCCCAATTACGGTACGCCCACATATCATCGTTGCGATGGACGGCACGCCAGAGGTGAAGTTTTGGAGCGCCATCCGGCGTGAGCAGATTTACTCCGTTTTTAGCTATTTGGCTTAAAAATCCCGTCTTTTTGTCAAAGATTACGGCGAATCCGTCGCCTGTTACTTTCACTGTTTGGGCATCCTGAGTTAATTTTACAGGTTTATTCACATTTATTTCTACTATAGGCGGAGTACTGACGGGCAGTTTGAATTGTTCGGAAGCGACTTCAAATCCTTTGTCCGCCCATAAAGTCTTTTCTTTTTGCGTATAGGAAACCCGTAAAAAATATTCCGCTCCGGGTTTCGGGTCGTTTATTCTGTAGGGAACGTTTATCATCCTGTCTCTACCGCTCCGACGTCTATCCTTACGGGAAATCTGTAAAGTACCCTTGTCTATTTCCTCTCCGTTTTCGGTCAGGCTCCAGGAAGCGTCAAAACCATCAAGCGTGATAAACTGATATTTATTTCTGATCCGAATCATTCCGGAAGCAGGATCAATCAAATCGGTGGAAATCCACTGATAGGCTTTTTTCATTTCAGGATAATGGGGTTTTACCTGTGTGCCTTCCGTTGCGCGGTCGTATGAAACGACCCCTTTATGTATAAAATAATGGTCATTGGGATATTCTCCAAAACCGCCGCCGTAAGCCAATATCGGATGATTCGGATCGCGTTTGTTCCAAAGCGCCTGATCCTGATATTCCCAGATAGCGGCGCCCACAATTTCGGGATTATTATCAATCATCTCCGAATATTCTGCCAATGATCCCATCGAATTGAACATGGCATGCGCAAATTCACAGATATAGAAAGGTTTCGTCAAGTCCTTATTCTGAGCGATTCTCGCAAAATCGTCGGGAGTTCCGTACATTTTCCCGTCGAAATCCGAAGGATTGTTTCTCCCGATTCCAAAGCGTTCGTAATGTACAAAGCGCGTTGGATCCATTGTCTTTACGGTATCCAGGGCTGCTACAAAGTTTGGACCCACTCCGCCGCATTCGTTTCCGAGCGACCAGATGATCACGGAAGGATGATTCTTGAAGTTTTCCACATTAGCCACCTGCCGGTCGAGAATAGCCGCTCTCATTAGCGGTTCATTATCAAAGCGCCCGTCATAGCCATGACATTCCGCATTGGCTTCTGCAACCAACCAAATTCCCCATTCATCGCAAAGTTCATACCAGCGGGGATTGTCGGAGTAATGACTGGTGCGCACATGGTTGCAATTGCCTTGCTTAATCACTTCCAAGTCGCGAATCATCTGTTCTTCCGTAACGGCGTGCCCTACGTCCGACCAGTGTTCATGGCGGTTTACTCCTTTCAGTTTAATGGGAACGCCATTGACCGTAAAAATGCGACCTTTGATTTCTATCTTGCGAAAACCTATTTTGGAAGAAAGAATTTCTCCTTCGGAGTTTGTCAATACAACTGTGTATAAATCAGGTGTTTCTGCCGTCCATTTCAAAGGGTTGGCGACGGGGAAAGACGCCGTCAACTGTTCTTCCTGCTTTGGCTGGAGCGCTTTTCCGGTAGCGCTGCTTTTTGCTATTTCATTGCCCGATTGATCATAAAGCGTGGCGGTAAATGTTTGCGGCTTGCCTGTTTTATCTCCGTAATTTCTGATTTTCGCCGACACTGTCAGTGTGGCATTTTTATATTCCGTGTCCAAATCCTGTGTTACAAAAAAATCGCGGATATGCACCTGCGGAGCGTTCCAAAGATAGACATTTCGGAAGATGCCGTGCAAACGCCACATATCTTGATCTTCAAGCCAAGTACCTGAACTGTATTGATATACTTCTACGGCTAAGGTGTTTTTCCCCTGTTTCACATAGTTGGTAAGATCAAAATCGGCTGCATTGCGGCTGTTGGTGCTGTACCCTACTTTTTCACCGTTTACCCAAATGAAAAAAGCGCAATCTACTCCTTCAAATGTAATGAAGATACGTTTTCCGACCCATTCGCCGGGAACTTCAAAATCACGGCGGTAGCTGCCTACCGGATTGCGCTCTTTGAAAGCGGTGTATTTCGGATCGGGTTCGCTCATCACGCGAGGAAAATCTCTTTGGATGGTATAACCCAGATTACGATAAAAAGGCGTTCCGTATCCCTGCACTTCCCAGTTGGAAGGGACGGGGATTTCTTTCCAAGCCGAAACATCATAATCCGGCTTGTAGAAATCAACCGGACGCTGCTCGGGGCTGGGTACCCAATTGAATTTCCATTGTCCGTTCAGATTTTTGTGAAGCGAAGATTCCAAACGAATGGCTTTCAACGCTTCCTGAAGATTGGAGTACGGCATCAGGGTAGCGTGATAAGGTTCTTTGTTGATACCGAGACATTGCGGATCTTCGATCTCGGCAGGATAATCAACTCCCGATTTCAATTGGGCTGATACCGGTGCTGTTATGCTTATACTCAATAAGATAAGCAGTAAGGTTAATTTGACGTTTGACATGTAACTTATCGTTTTAGAATTTAATATCTACTTTTTCCCCTCTATATTGAACCGTTTTTGCAGTTCCATTCTGCAAAGATACGGTAAATATTCTGTTTTCCAACATTCCGGGAAAACTGCCTTTTCGTTTACTGACAGTAAGCGTCTGCTTTTTATTGTTCCAATGGAAATCAATGGTCGAATAAGCCCCTTTTTCGTAGTTGTAATTGTCAAATTCATCTTCATAAAGCGTAAACGTAGCGTCTGCTCCGGGGTAAACGCGAATCTCCAAGTTATCCCATTTTTTTTCCGTTGCGTATTGCACATCCGGTCCCCACGGGAGAATGGTTCCTGCCTTGATATAGAGCGGCATCACATCAATCGGCGTTTGTTTTTGTATGGTTTTTCCGCCGCTGAGTTTTTCATTTGTCCAGAAATCGTACCAACCGGCTCCTTCCGGCAGATAGACTTCAACCGATTGAACCGGCTCCGTAACCGGACGTACCAATATAGATTTTCCGAAAAGGTATTCGTTGTCAATATTCCAAACATTTTTATCGTTTGCAAAATCCATCATCAATGCCCGCATCATACTGGATTGATTCTTTGTTACATCCCACGAAGTGGAATAAATATAAGGCAACAAATTGTAACGCAGTTTGATGTATTTCTTGATCGCATCAAAAACCGGCTGTCCCTTCTCGCCGAATTGATAAATCTCCCGGGGTGCGTCAGCGCCGTGCGAACGCATCATCGGGCAAAAAGTCCCGAATTGCAGCCAGCGCACATGGAGTTCCCTGTAATCGGGGTCAGCCAGCCGTTTCGGATATTTTCCCAAAAAGAAACCGCCAATGTCGCTGTTCCAATAGGGAATGCCGCATAAGGAAAAATTCAATCCTGCCGGAATCTGATTTTTCAAATCTTTCCATGAAGCCTGCACGTCGCCCGACCATACCATCGAACCATAGCGCTGTTGTCCGGCAAAAGCGGAACGGGTCAGAATAAAAACTCTTTTGTCGGAAGTTTCTGTCCGTTGATGGTCATAAACTCCGCCGACAGTTACTAAAGGATAGGCATTGCGGACTTTGCGAAATGATCCCAAGGCGGTTTGATGATTCCAATCGTCGTCTTTCCAATCGAAATGGTCGGGTTCGGTCGAATCCATCCACCATCCGTCCATGCCGATAGACAGCATATTCTGATTCATATATTTCCAGTAAATATCCCGCGCTTCGGGACTGTAAGCGTCATACACCCGCACTCCGGAAGGATAGTCCCGCCGCGGCGGCCATTTTTCGGAACCCGATTGAGGCCATGTGGACAGATTGAATAAAAGTCCCTTTTCGTTCAGTTCACGGTAGGGCTTTGTCATCGGACCGAATGACGACCAGATGGAAATCATGATATGCGCATTTAATTGATGCGCATCATCAACCATTTTTTGGGGATTGTAATACTCCGGATTCAGAAAATCCATGGCATTCCACAAATAATTATTTCCCCAATATTGCCAATCCTGAATGATTCCATCCAGGGGAACATCCAATTCACGGTATTTTCTCACAACGCCAACTGTCTCATTTTGACTCTTATATCGCTCTCTGCTTTGCCAGTAGCCATACGTCCATAAGGGAAACATGGGCGCCTGTCCCGTCAGACTGCGCATTTGGGCAACGACCCCGTCGGCATTCCCTCCGTACATAAAATAATAATCCACACAGTCGCCGACTTCCGAAAGAAAAGAAGTTTCTTCTTCATTGTCCTTAAAAGTCGTCGGGGAGTAATTATCCCAAAACAGCCCATAACCTTTCACGGATTGGATAAAATTCAAAAAGTCTTCGGTGTTACCCTGAATCATTTTTTTCGTTTGGTTTCGTTGCGACATTTTGCCATTTTGCAACTGACCCAATCCGTAAACGGTTTCGTCTTTATCAAGCACAAACGGTTGAAATACGCTGAACGTTTTGACGCCGGCGTCATTAAAATCGGTAAATTTCACTCCGTCTTTTTCCTGCAACAGAAGTTTTCCGGAGAGTGTATAATAGGATATATGACCGGTTTGCAAATTCAAACGGACTTCCATTTTGTTGCTTTTCAATGAAACAACACCGTCTTCTTGACTTGTTTTGAGACTGACATCCTGCGGTTTTTCTATCACCGAAAGGCTTTCTTTTGTATATTCCCATCCTTTCGGAGATTTCACGATCCTTACTGTTGAAGGATTGTAAAATTGGATTTCCAATTCGACAGCATTTATTACAGTCTTTATCCCCTTTCCGGTATTTTGGTAGGTTTGCGCTGCCACATTCAGAGACAGTATGACTGACAAAACGAAAATGATTGGTTTATTTTTCATGGTGATGGATACTTCAATTAATCTTAACCAACTCGATCTTTTCCCCGGTAGCATCCGGCGGAAATGGATTTGTTATTTGAGATATTTCGGCAGCCGTTTTTGGCGGAACAGTTATTCCCGCCTTTGTTTGCTCCACATAAGTCATTGTTCCGTCGGGATTGAAATAAAGATAATCTACACAAACGGAACGTCGTCCGATGGCGCTTTTTTTCCCGTCAATCGTCAGGACGGCATTGTGATAAAACAGATACCATTGATCCTTAAATTCGATAATTCCCGGATGAATCGTAAAACTGTTTTCGGCATGACCGGTCAAAACGCCACGATACATCCAGGGTCCTTCGATTTTATCAGCCGTTGCATAGGCAATCATTTCCGAGCCGGTACGGGCATGGGAAGCATAAGTCAGATAATAAATCCCGTTCCTTTTATGCAACCACGGTCCTTCCACATAGTGCGGAACGGGAACTTCGTAAATAGAATCATCCAACTCTATCATGTTGGGTTTCAGTTTTACCAGGAAACAAGTGCCATTACCCCAACTCATCCATGGCGTTCCGTCATCGTCTATAAAAACGGTGGGATCAATGTCATTCCACCAGCCTCTTGGTCCGTTGGGCGTCATATTATCCGTAATTAACGGTTTTCCGATAGCATCTTTAAAGGGACCGAAGGGATTATCAGCCACCGCTACGCCAACTACTTTACTGTTATAGGGCTCTCCCGCCTGAACGGTTGTGTAATAATAGAATTTTCCGTTTCTTTCCACTACCTGCGAAGCCCAGGCTTCTCCTACGCCCCATTGAAAGTCGGTCGGTTTCAATACGGAGCCATGATCTGTCCATGTTTTCATGTCTTTTGTCGAGTAACACAACCATTCCGTAATATTAAATTCCCTTCCGCCCGATGCAGCGTCCTGACCGTCATAATATTCGTCATGTCCCACATAGAGGTAAAGTGTTCCATTGTGCACCATGGGAGCGGGGTCTGCCGTAAATTTACGGGTAATCATCGGGTTACCTGCAATCCTGAATGTTTGTTTTTGTTCCTTATCCGAAAAATTAACCTTGTATGTTTTCACCACTCCGTTATAATCGAATTTTACGGTTGCAGATCCGGAAGTTGATTCTGCCTGTGTAATATTGATTTTCACATTGGGATCGCTCGCCGAGGCTGCAACAACCGGTTTATTGGCGGTATTTTCTGCAAGCCTGACATTCGTTTCGTAAAGGTCATAGCCTGTAATGCCATTGGCGTCTGTAGATCTGACCGGAGTTGTTGGCAAATCCAATACCACATCGTTGACCGAAATAGTAACCGTCGGCGCTATGGGACGAACGATTTTCTTTGCGTCGGAACTGAAACCAAGTCCAATCAGGTCGAAAAGTTCGCGTTGTTCAAATCTTCTGCCCAATCTTCCGCTTGGAACGTTTTGTTCCGCGACAAGAAAAATAGCGTGTTTTTTATCCAGATTATCAACAAATTTCGATACGTCAATGGAAAACTGCGTAATTTCACGCGCAGAATTAGCCGGTACAATTATCTCACCGATTTTTGTACCTTTCCATGTCTCGTTGTCCCAGGGTCCATCCAACCAGACATTGACTTTAAAACCGAATGGAGTTGCAGGAGTAAGAAACAGGTTAAACTGGGTGTTATTTCCCGGTTTGACGCCATCAAAGGCTTTCAATCCTTTTGTGTCTTTGTCAAGACCTCCGAAACCGAAATATTTATATCCGATAATATTTCCATTTGCCACGTTGGTAATGGGCATGTGGTTATCCCAAATATCCCATGAATCCTGCTGAGTTTCAGGGTTGGAAAGATAGCAAGCGTATCCTGCGGAGTAATATTTATAGGGATCCAAACCATAAATATGAAAGCCTTCCGAAGTTACTTCGGCCCCGGTATATTCTTGCCCTTTTGCATCCTTCGCCGTCCAAATCTTATTTTCAGCATAAGGATCGTAGGCTCTGATGATCACTTTTCCGCCTTTCGCTACCGGTTTTTCGTCAGACTCAATGGCGACAGGCGCTACCATGGGCTGTCGTGCAAAACCATACCCTCTTGGAGGACGATGATAAAATACATACCATTGATCGTTAATCTGTTGAATACTTCCATGCGTATTATGCGCCGAATTGGTCGTTTCCAATGCAGAGCCGTCACTGTTCAGCACCGGCGCACGCGAATCTACCAAAACGCCTCCGCTTTTCCAGGGTCCCAGCGGAGAGTCGGCGTAAGCGTAGCGCAAGGCAGAGTTGGTGCTTGGCAATCCGTAATCGGGACCCGAATATCCGCTGAAAACCAAAACGTACTTGTTTCCAACCTTGCGTATGGATGAGGCTTCAAAAAAGTTGAACGATGTAATGTCTTCGCCCGGAAAAATATGAGGATATTCAGTTCCTTCGGGGTCTCTAAGCTGACCGTATGCCGAACTGGAAGGTATAAAATATTTGATAATCTCTGTTCCGGGTCGGAGCGAATACATGGTGTTCTGATCCAACTGCGCGGCATTCGACATCTGAAATCCCCAGAATCCATAGGCTCGAAATCCGATTTTATAATCGGGGTCTTTGGGGTTGGTAACATATTCAATATATACCGACGGGTCGAATCCCATGATACTTCCGGGTACGGTACTTTTTCCGTCCTCAGTAAGATTTATGGGTGTGAAAGGACCGTCGGGACGGCTTCCTTTGGCAACCATCGGTTCTCTGTTTTGTCCACGGCTGTGCGGATAGAGATAATATTCTTTTGTACCGTTTTTCCTTTTAACTTCAACAAGGTCTGGGGCATACATCACATCCCATTGATTATCTACCGGATACGTAAAAACGGGTCCTTCGTCTCGCCAATCGGATAAATCTTCCACCGGCGCCGACCAAATCCTGATATCGGGGGCGCAATAACTTGTAAATCTCACGTCGTGGGAGCCGATGATATAAGCGCGGTATTTGCCCGGATTGTCGGGATCTTCAAAAACGCGCGGCTCGCCGTCCGGCAAATGTTCCCACAACGGAAGATAGGGATTGCCCCCATGCGCAATTCCACAAACAAAAACTAAAAAGAATGATAAAAAAAACTGTTTCATGTTATAATTGATTAATATTTATTGATGACTTTAACTGAAAAATTTTCCGACCTGACAATATATATACCCCGTGGAAAAATGATTGGAACCGTTGTTGTGCCGCCTGAAGCGATACCTTGCTGTATGAGCGTTCCCGTTAAATTGTATATCTGCCACGGTTTGCCGGCGGCAGCGCCCGTAATGTGCAGTTGATTGCCGTTTGTCCACGCTTTCAGGGAATTAGCGGACAATATGTGGGGATTGGCGGTAGCGCCATCTTTTCCGGCAATTCCTCCAAATGCCTTGTCAACGTAAAAATCAACCAGCAGTCCGGGCATTTCCACGTAAAGAAGCATACCGGTCGCATTGGCGGGAATCGTGTAGTTGGAATTTACAAGTTGCACCCATTCTCCTTTTTTCGCGGAAGTTTCGGCTACCGATGCGTAGTTTGTCGTTCCGGCAACGGTATATTGAAGCGTCAGTTTAAAATTGCCTGTTTCAGCGCCGTCTGCAAACATTGCCACAGCGCCAAAACTGTAAGTGTCGCCCGGTTTGAATATTTTACCGTCTATCACACGCGCCGTACCGTTCCAATCGGCTGTGCGTCCGCTCACAAAAATGGACTTTGTCCCTTCGTAGGCATAATTCGACGAATTGACAACATTCGTGTTGCCTCTGCTTGTCCAGAACTGCGTTGTTCCGTCTTCAAACGTATTGTAATAGTAGTAACCGTTTTCGTCCGGTTCCACTTCCGGCAGAGGCGGCGGATAAGTTCCGCTGGCGAGAAAATAGAGTTCGTCATAAGCCGGTTTTCTATCGCCATTCGCGTCGAAAAGAGTGGGATTCCTGTCGCCGCGCCAGGAATAATTGTCTTGAAGACCCCAGACAATGAATGCGGTAACGCTCTCTTTATATGCCAGAATTTTGTGCATGATATCCCTGTATTTTATTCCCTGAGCGGAGAAATCGCCCGTGCTTGTGGTAATGTCCATTTCCGTAATC
>JAITMT010000043.1 GCA_031277235.1 Tannerella sp. | reverse complement strand
CAGGATCCGGCAGCATATTCCGGCGAGTTCAGCTGGATGGACGAAAAAGAGGAATTTCTGTATTTTCATCACCAGCCCAACCAACTGGTAAAATATGACACGGAAGGGAATTTCTGCGGTAAAGTGAAGTTTTCCGCTCCCGGACTGGCTTCCTATTACCTGATAACGGATTCGGGATTTATCGGACATTTTGGCGGGATGAATACGGCGACGCAATGCGTTTTGGGCTTTTTTGATAGGGACGGGCTTTTGAAAGATTCGATTCCCGCATTGATTTCCAATCATCAAGTTGTGCCGGACGACATTGCCGGCATCAGCGTTCTCCGGGGAAAAACGTCCTATCCGCTGTATGGAAACTGGACGGCTTCAGGCGCTATTTTGATTGATTATAAGAACGATACGAAACAAATTATCGTTCCCAATGCCGCGAAATTGTGGAGAAACGGTGAAAATATTCGTTTCAAGCCGGATTTTGTGGACACGCTTTATACGGTTTCCGGCAACAAATTGATTCCGTCCATTGCGTTCAATACCGGCAAATATCACTTGTCCGTGGAAGAGAGTATGGATAAGGAAAATTCCGTCGGACGCATTTTTATTGCAGAGGTATCCGAGAATCGGGATTTTGTTTTCTTTCAGTGTATCAGGGGATTAAACTCCAAAGATCCGGTTTTATATAACGGTCTGTATGACAAGAGAACCGGCGAAACAAAATTGGCAAAAAACAGCGACAGGATAGAAGACGATTTGACTCATTTTCTGCCGTTTACCCCCTTAGGCATAAGCACAACAGGCGAATTTGTTTCATTAGTCGAGATGATAGACGTTACGGAATGGCTGGAAAAACATCCGGAAGCTGCTGACAATGAAAATCTTTCATTCCTTCAAACGTTGGATGAAGAGATGAATCCGATAGTCATGCTGGTAGAATAAAAACTCACCCCGCCAAAACAAAATCCAGCTGTTTTTTGCTGAGGTTTGCCTTGGCTATTTTCACGATTAGAGGGTCTCCCAGGCGATATACGCGGTTGCGACGCCTGCCGCGCAGACAGTAATTTTTTTCGTCGAAAATATAATAGTCATCGTCGAGGTCGCGCGTCGGCACCAGCCCCTCGCACTTGTTCTCGTTCAATTCCACATACAGCCCCCACTCCGTAACGCCCGAAATCACGCCGTCATAAACGCGACCGATTTTATCGCTCAGAAATTCAACTTGCTTGTACTTAATGGATTCGCGTTCGGCATTGGCGGCTAACTGCTCCATTTTCGAGCAATGTTCGCAATATTCTTCGTATTCGTCCGGATTGACGCTTTTCCCGCCGCTCATGTATCTTTCCAGCAGCCGGTGCGCCATCATGTCGGGATAGCGGCGGATGGGAGAGGTGAAATGCGTGTAGTAGGGGAATGCAAGTCCGTAATGTCCAATGTTTTGCGTCGAATAAGTTGCCTTTTGCATGGAGCGGATCGCCAGGGTTTCAATCAGATTCTGTTCGGCTTTTCCCTTCGATTTTTCCAGTAAGGAATTGATACTCTTGATGATATCTCCCTTGCTGCCCGACGTTTTCAGTTTGTAGCCCAAACGGCTGACAAACTCGGCGAAATTCTGCAATTTATCGGGGTCGGGCTGCTCGTGGATGCGGTAAAGAAACGTTTTTTTCGTTTTTCCCCTGCCGGCTTTACCGACAAATTCGGCAACCTGTTTGTTGGCAAGCAACATAAATTCCTCGATGAGGTGATTGGATTCCTTGGATTCCTCGAAATAGACCCTCACAGGGCTGCCTTTTTCATCCAGTTCAAATTTCACTTCAAAACGGTCAAAATCAATCGCGCCGCTTTTGAAACGTATTTCCCTTAATTTCTGCGCCAATTCGTTGATTTTCAGAACTTCATCCTTATAATCGCCCTGTTCCGTTTCGATGATGTCCTGCACTTCTTCGTAAGAAAAACGGCGATTGCTCTTTATCAGCGTTTTAACGATTCTTGCCGACAGAATTTCGGCATGGTCATTCAGATTGAAAACCGTTGAAAAACAGAACTTTTCTTCATCCTGCCGGAGCGAACACAATTGATTGGACAGTTTTTCAGGTAGCATAGGCACCGTCCTGTCCACCAGATACACGGAAGTCGCACGCTCATAGCCCTCTTTATCAACGATATCGCCCGGTTTTACAAAATGCGTTACGTCGGCAATATGAACGCCGACTTCCCAAATGCCGTCTTCCAACTTCCTGATAGACAGCGCGTCGTCAAAATCCTGCGCATTGGCGGGGTCTATCGTGAAGGTTACGACGTCGCGAAAATCCTCGCGCTCCTTCAAATCTTTGGCGGTAACTTTTCCCGAAATTTTGTTGGCAGCCGCCTCCACGTCGGCAGGATATTTGTATGGCAAGCCGAACTCCGCCAGAATAGCGTGCATTTCAGTGTTGTTGTCGCCCACTTTTCCCAGAATATCAACGACTTCGCCAATCGGATTCTTGGCGTTTTCGGGCCATTCTATAATTTTCACGACCGCCTTTTCGCCGTTATTTCCGCCGTTGAGTTTGTCCTTCGGAATGAAAATATCATTTGCAAGCGTCCTGTCTTCGGTCAAAAGGAACGAATAATCCCTGTAAATACGCAGGATGCCGATATAATTTTTGTCTTTGGATTTCAGAATTTCAAGCACTTCGGCTTCGGGTTCGGAGCCTTTTTTACGCGCAAATATCTGAATCTTAACGATATCGCCGTCCATGGCATGTGCCGATTTCCGTTCCGCCACGCGAATCGGCAGTCCGCCTTCTTCGGGAATCACCGTATTTTTTCCGTTGCTGCGCCGCTGAAACGTGCCTGTCGCAATGGTTCCCAGATTGTTATAGCGGAAACGTCCCTTGTCGATTTCTACCAGAATCTCGTCTTCGGCAAGTCTGTTCAGTAAATCAACCACTTGCATGTGCTGCCTTCTGCCATTCGCGCCGACCACTTTGGCTATCTGTTTATAGTTGTAAACGGCAGACGGCTCGCTTTTGAAGACGTCCTGAATGGCGTCTATCATTTTATTTTTGCTTTCTTTATTTTTCATTCCTGAATGGATTTTTGCGCAAAAGTAACTATTTCTTTGCAAAAGTGAAAGTTTTTGGTGCAAAAATCGCAAAAATGGGGGTTATAAAAGTGTGTAGCCCCGATGCAACACCCCAATTTGGAAATCTGTGAGGATTGCGTCATCCGGTAGAAAATAGCCCCTTTCCGGCGGGGAGGGAGCCTCACTCTTTCGGAGGGGTTAGGGGAGGTTTTAACCTTTCATCCTTGACGGCATGCCGGCGATATCAGATATAATGCCGAGCAAATATATAAGAAATCAGATAAAACCCTGTAAGTCATTTTTCTATGGATTTTTCGGACAGATGGATAATTGCAAACCTTCGCCCCTGACGACGGTTATTTCGATGGTCGGGTCTTTCGACAGGCGATTGCGCAATTTGGTGATATATACGTCCAGATTGTTTGATTTGGAGGGGTCGTCGTCACCCCAGATTTCTTTCAGGATATATTCCCGCTTGACCAGGTTTCCCGCATTTTTACACAGTAAACGCAAAATGCGCGTTTCCATGCCGGTTAATTTTATTTTTTTATTGCCGTATATCAGATTAAACTGTTCATAATCAAAGGTATAAAGTCCGATTGTATAAAAACTGTCTTCCTTTCTTTCCGGAACGGTTCTTCTCAAAATGGCTCTGATGCGAAGGTCCAATTCCGCAGGCGACACGGGTTTTGCCAGAAATTCGTCAATGCCGGCGCCGTAACTTTCCTTTTTCGAGCGGTTGCCGGTATAACCGGTCAGCAGGATAATCGGAGTTTTCGCATCCGTTTCCCGGATTTTCCGCGCCAATTCGATACCGCTCATTCCGGGCATGCCGATATCGGAAACGATCATATCGGGCTTGAACGAAAGGAAGGCGGCATAGCCCGCTTCGCCGTCGGTGGCTGTACGAATCTCGTAGCCGTCCAAAAATTCAAATCCCTCGACAAGGGCTTTCAGCAGTCCTTCGTCATCTTCAATCAGCAGTAACCGTATCGTTTTCATTTGTTGGCTGTATTTCATGGGGTTGCATATCATTGAGCGGTATTTTCAGGGGTATCAACAGGCTGACCGCCGTCCCTTTGCCTTTTTCGCTTTCCAGCGCCACATCGCCGCCGTGCGCCTCCATCACCTGTTTCACATAATAAAGACCGAGACCAAGACCTGCCATGCCTTTTTTGCCGGACGCATCGCCCCGCTCAAATTTTTCCATCACGGTCGTTTGCGCTTGAGGCGAAATTCCGTCTCCATCATCTTTCAGACTGATTATTAATTGGTTATCACTGACAAAACAATTGATTTCAATATCCACGGGGTCGCCCGAATATTTGACGGCATTGTCCATCAGGTTTCTCAAAACATCTTCCATCAGTTCGGAATCCACATCAGCGACAATATCCGGCGAACAGGCATTGATTTTGATAAAAACTTTTTTTCCGGGAAAATCCCTGTACTCGCTTGCGATTCGGGAAATCAACGCATTGACGTCGGTTTGGCTGCGATTCAGCGTCAGTTTTTTGTCTTCCAAACGAGCCATCGCGAGCGTTCTTTCCGTGAGTTTCAGTACTTTGCCGTTCGCTTCCAAGGCTTCCTGAATGGCGATTTTCTGCCTTTCTCCGGTCGGATATGCCCCCGCTTTCAAATAGGACAGTTTGAGGGCAACCGTATGCAACGGCGATTTGAAATTGTGTATCAGGGCATATACAAAATCGGTTCGTAATTGATTCATTTTCTGTTGAGTAAACAACGTTTTAGTCTGATAATAAAACAGAAAAATCAAAAACAGGATAACGAGTAGGGACAGTACCAGAAACACAATCATCCTCTTGAAAATAACGGGAATGGCAATATCTACAACGGCTTCCACCTTTTTGCCATCCACAATGAGAGAAGAATCCGTTTTTATAAGTCCCTTACTGTCAATATTTTTCAAATTTCCTGCATTTTCCAGCAGATTTCCGGTCGAATCCGTATAAAGCAGTGAATATCGGGCTGTTATACCGGATTTTTCCAGTTCGCTGTTGAAAATGCTGTCTAATACTATGATGTTAAAGGGTTTGTCTACAACTCTGAGAATATGTTGCAGGAAACTTACTTCTTTCACCTTTTCCATATCCTCTCTATATTCCAGCCTTATTGTATCAATAGATATTCTGTTATCTGTATTATACGCTGTTTTTTGGGGTGAAGTAAACTTGTCATATCTGATATTCAGTTCCTTATTTACAGACGAGGACAATAGTTCGTTTACGATTCCCCTCAATTCCTGTTTCTGCATTCTGTATGAATGATACAGCCACAAAGATTGCAGCAACAGCAACAAAATGATTGCCACAATTGCTACACCCCAGATTCTTTTGCCGGTAATATTGTTCATAATAATTCCAAACGCACTTTTCAAATATGATTCTGCAAAGTTAAAAAATAGAAAGGATATATGAAATTTTTTTCAGATAAAAGATTTTAATATTTGTATATTTATCTGATTATCAATATAATATGAATCCATAAAATACAGTCTTAAAATCCTTTAAGAATATCTCGTTTTATTAAGAATCCGTTAAGGATAATCAGGATTCTGTTCATGATTTTTAGGGATTTTTTAAGGCTTCGTCTCCAAAAACATCCATACTTTTGCCGTCGAATTAATAACAAAAAATTTTACAATGATGACAAAGAAATTGAATTTCAGAAGAGAATGGAAAAGTGTAAAAAAACTGATACAGTGTATAATAGCGCTTGCTGTCATGTTTTCAGAAATGAATGCACAAACTGTGAAAGTTACTTACAGGGAAGAAATGAAGGTTGCGGAAGTGTTGCAGCAAATTAACGATCCGCAAATTGCCGCAGCGGTGGAAAAACAACTGAAGGCAAAAACTAAAACGATGGAATTGCTTTACAGTAAAGGAGAAAGCATCTACAGGCAGGAAGCTACTGCATCTGACAATAGTTCAGCGGTTTACAAAAACATGCAAAAGAGAATTTGTCTTTCGAAAGAAAGTATTATAGATCGTCCTTTTTTGATTAGAGATGATTTTACTGCTCCAAAATGGGAATTTATCAACGAATCCATGGAAATTTGCGGACTCAAATGTCAAAAAGCAATTGATAGTACGGGCGTTACAGCCTGGTATTGTCCTGAAATTCCGATTAATGATGGACCTTACAGATATTTTGGCTTACCCGGATTAATTTTAAAAATCGAAAATAAAGGAAAGATTTTTACTGCCGAAAATGTACAGACAAAAGATGTTGAAACTTCGGAAATAAAACCGCTTAGAGGTAAAGCAATAAGTCGAGAAGAATTTGAAAAAATAAAAAAACAAAAACTTCAAGAATTTGGAGTAAATGGAAGTACAGGAAATGGAAGTGTGAAAATAATCACAATGTGAATTTGTACGAAACTCCATTTGCTATGCGTATCACTATGAAGTTTTTAGCAGTCATTCATCTGCTTGTTTTGTGCAGTTTGTCTGCATTCAGTCAAGCGAAAATAAGCGGCAGGGTTTCCGAGGCAGTCAATAATGAGTCAATCGGTTCTGCAA
Organism: Tannerella sp.; assembly: GCA_031277235.1. Taxonomy (GTDB): domain Bacteria; phylum Bacteroidota; class Bacteroidia; order Bacteroidales; family Tannerellaceae; genus Tannerella. Next base: position 7,373 of record JAITMT010000043.1, on the reverse strand, counting down.
CAGTCATTTTGTTGCAACCGGTTGATTCTTTAATAGTTGCTTATGCAACAACCGACGAAAACGGGCTTTACACGATTTCAACCCGGCAAAAAGGAAAGTTGATTCTAAAAGCCAGTTTTTTAGGATACGAGCCGACAGAAAAGGAGATTTTCATTGGCGACGAGCGTGAAATGACGGAAAATTTTCAACTTTTGGAGAACGCATTATTGCTGGACGAAGTAGTGGTAAAAGCGCAAAAAACGGGTATTAGATTCGGACAGGATACCATCATTTACGATGCGGCGCACTTCAGAGACGGCACGGAGCAATCGCTGGGAGAGTTGCTCAACAAAATGCCCGGTATTGAGGTGGATAAGGACGGGAGAGTGAAAGCGCAGGGTAAGGATGTGGAAAAAATTATGCTTAACGGACAGGATTTTTTTCAGGGAAGCACGCAAATGGCAACGAAAAATTTGTCTGCCGACGTCGCCGAAAATGTGCAGGTTTTGAGCAATTACAGCGAATATTCGTTGCTCTCGGGTTTTCAATCACACGAGCAAACGGTTATCAATGTGGGCGTTGATAAAAAATGGCTCGGGCGTTTGAACGGAGATTTTTCGCTGTCGGGCGGCGTCCGGGAAAAGTACGAGGCGAAAGAAAATCTAATGAGAATTGGCGAAAAATCAATGATTGCCATTTTGGGTTCGCAAAACGACACCGGAGAGGAGATTTTCAGTATGGAAGATTATATTCGCTTGCAGGGTGGAGTTAAGGAACTGATTGGCAACAACAAAAGCGCCCAATTGGAACTTTCGGAAGAAGAACAGAATTTGCTTGTGCCGTCAAACGACGTTTTTGCGAGAAACAGTCAACTTTATGCCGCCAACTATTCTGCCCAACCTCATAAATCTTTCAAGTTGAATTCGTATGTTATTTATAATCAAAATATTGCTAACGCCGCATCGCAAAACAATTATTCCTACAATTTACCCGGAAACAATCCGTTTCGGATGCAGGAAGCAGTTTTGAACAGTTCGAAAAACAGTTTTTTTAATTTTCTGCTGAAAACGAACTGCCAAATATCGGAAACATCGTCCCTGTTTTACAAGAGTATTTTTTCAAATTCCGCTTTTCATTCCAAAGACGACATTTCCAATGGGGCGTTATCGAAGGACAGCCCGATTGTGGACGACCGGCGAACGGAAACACTTCGTACACAACAGAATATCGGTTGGATGAAAACGTTCGGTAAGCATCTTTTCATTGCGGAGGGCAATTTTGCTTATGTTGAAAGTCCTGCCGTTTATCAAAACGTTGCAGATACCTTGCTGCTCCCGCTTTCAAAGGCAAACAATGCAAATATATTCCAAAATAGCAGAGAATCAAAGACTTCAGCACAAGTAGCCGGCTCTACCTTATTCCGAATCAACGACGAACATATTTTTCGCCTTGTGGCAGGCAGCAAATTTGAAAACTCCAAATTTCTTTCCTCCATTGAAAACCATAATTACAATAACGATATTGGATTGCGAATGTTAAATCATTATTTGTCTGCGGATTGGCTGAAAAACAAGGGCTTGGTTCAGTTCAAATTGGGCGTGTCGGCAAATACGTTTTCATTTAAGGAGGAAAAAAACAGCGAACAGATTTTTCGACTTCTGCCTTTCGCAGAATTTTCCCTCAATTTTAACAAGCGACACCGGTTTTCAGCCGAACTTTCGACCAATATTTCCGCCAACAGTGTCAAAAATTTTACAGATTATTTAATTGTAAATTCTTACAATTCATTCAATTACAACAATGCCGACATTGGAAAATACAATTTGGAAACACGCATCACTGCGATTTATACTTTTTTTGAAATTTTCTCAAATACGATGCTTGCTGCATACGGAAATTATTCCCGACAAAGTCGCCAAGTTGCCTTGAACACGGAACAGGACGGCGTTTTATCGAAAATAAATTATCTGCCGTCGCCGGATATTGAAAATTTATTTGCCAATATCAGTTTGGACAAGGGACTCGGGTTCATTCCAGTTACTTTGAAGATAAAATTAAATCATTTATTATCAGATAGATATAGTTATATTTCTTCTGTTGAAAACGAAATTATAACCCACCGTACAGGTTTATTTTTAGGTTTTGACAGTAAATTCAAATCTCCTCTCAATACCGAAATCTATGCAAAAATTGATTTTGAAAATATCAAACCGACTTTGAATAATCCTGTAAAACAGCGTGTTGAGCGGTACGGGGCGAAACTAAAATGGAATGTCAATCCGAAAATTTATGCCGAAACAGCTTTTGAATATAATGAAAACCGTTTTTTCAACTCAACCCATAAACAATATATTCTAAACTGTTTACTGCAATATGCTGTAAACAAGAATATTAATGTGTTCCTCGAGGGACAAAACATACTCAATCTGAATAATACGAGTTGGACGACCATGTCGTATTCCAACAATTACACGCTGGAACGCACCTACGGACAAATTCCGGGATTCGCGCTTGTCGGGGTAAATCTTAAATTGTAGAGGAAACGGAAGGTCAGGAACTGGCAAAAGCCGTTTACAGAAAAGGAGATTATGGCAGTTGAGAAAAAACCGTTACGGAAAGCGGCGAAGCAACACTTTCGCTGTAGAGGTTGTCGGGACAGATTGTTCCGAGCAGGCAGGTACGTGAAGGAGAGCCTGTTCCGGTTTTCCACCAATATCCAATCTCTGACGGGATTGAAAAGTTATGTTTTAGTGTGGTTGCGTTGTTGTTAAGCCCGTTTTTTACCAGAAATAAATATAAAACAAAACGCAGAAAACTACAACCCCCGCAGACGCGACAATGTCCCAGTACGACCAACTTTTTCCGATTTGTTTCCTGTAATCGCTTGTGAATGTGATGGCTTCTATCTGTTGAGCACTCGGTTTCGGCGTGAAAAACGACACGACGACCATCAGCATGATGATAAAGACAAGCAGCCAGATTTCAAAAATGAGCCAGTTCGTTTGCCAGAACCAGGCGGTATATTCCCAGTACCAGCCGGTCATCAGGTCTTTACCCGTATTTGTCAGAATGTTGGTCAGCAGGCGTACCATACCGATGATAAAGCCCACAATGATACCCGTTTCACCGGCTTTGGGCGTAATTCTTTTGGAAAAAATACCCAGCGCAAAAACGGCTACCATGGCGGGAGCGAGCAGCGATTGAATGCCTTGCAGATAGTCGTAAAGGCTGCCGAGATTCATCATGATGGGTATCCACACGATGCCGAGTATCACGACGACGATGGTCGCAATACGACCTACCAGAACGTATGTAGCCTCGCTTTTATTTTTGAACATCGGCTTGTAAAAATCTTCCGTAAACAGCGTCGCGCAGGAATTGAAAAATGCCGCCAAAGAAGCCACCAGCGCCGATATAAAGCCCACGGTAACAAGACCTTTCACTCCCGCCGGCAATACAAATTTCACCATCGAACCGAAGGCGGTATCGGGATTGTCCAGTGAAAAACCGCTGTCGGGACGCGCCGACAATGCTGCGGCTACCATCCCCGGTATCAGGAACATAAACACGGGCAACAGTTTGAAATAACCGGCAGCAATGGAGCCTCTGCGGGCGCGTTTCATCACTGCCTCGTTTGCTTCACCCTTGCGCTGTCCAAGCACGCGCTGAACGATGTGCTGGTCGGTGCACCAATACCAGAAACCGATAATCGAAGCCCCGATAAACACCCAAAAGCCGGGATACTCGCCGTACAGCGGATCGCCCGTTTTGAAGTGAAACATGTGATTGGTACCGTATGCAACGCCGTCTGCCCCCACGCTCAGCGTTTTGGAATAGTCAATCATAGCCGTCCAGCCGTCGGCGATATTGCCGCCTCCGAGCGCCGCCAGTCCGAGAAAAAGCACCAGAAAAGAACCCAGAATCAGTATCGGCGTTTGAATTGCCGACAGCGTCATTACGCCTTTCATACCGCCCAAAACGGTAAAAATTCCGGTCAGGACTATCAAACCGATGGCGCCGTACCAGAACGGCAGTCCGAGCAAACTTTCCATAAAAATCCCGCCGGTAAACGCCGTTACGCTTACCTTGGTTAAAACGTAGGCTATCAGCGTAATAATGGACAGCCACGAACCCGTCCTCGGCGTGTAGCGATATTTGAGGAAGTCGGGCATGGTGATGATTTTTCCCATCTTGTTGTTCATCAATTGATAAAAAGGCACAAAGAGCCACCCCAGAATGAGTATCATCCAGCCCTGCATCTCCCAGTGCGCCATGCCCACGCCCGCCTTTGCGCCTGTTCCGGCAAGTCCGACCAAGTGTTCCGAACCGATGTTTGCAGCAAAAATAGCCGCACCGATGATATACCACGGTTCGCCTTTACCGAACAGATAATCCTCACTGTCAGCGCCTTGCCGCGAGCGTTTGTCTTTTTGTACCGTACGCCATATAGCCCATGTTATCGCCATGATTCCGACGGCAATAATTGCCCAGTCCAGCCAGACAAATTGATGCGAATTCCAATCCAAAATGTGCATAATTCAAGTAAATTTATAAAGTTAATAATTTATATATCAAATACTTACAGAAAATAAAGTGTATAAAATACATTTATTTTTTCAGGGCAAAGGTATGGAGTATTTTTCGTTTCCGGCAATTTTTTAATGTGTTTAAAAACATAAAAAAAAATTGCAGAAACGGCAAAAATTTCTTCAAATCCCATTTTTTTACTATTTTTGCAGCATTAAATCAATTAATTATTAATCTTAAATACCCAAATTGTATGAAATTCAAGACTGTTATTCCGCTGTATCTGATGCTGTTATCTACTCTTGCATGGACAGGCTGTACTCCTTCCGAAAAGAAAGAATCCGAACCTTCCGGAACGAAAAAACAAATCTACGAATGGCGGATTTACACGCTGACCGGCGATGGAACCGCGCTCGACGATTTTTTCAAGGAGACATTGATTCCGGCGTATAATCGCTGCAATATTCCCGTCGGGGCTTTTGCTCCCTACAAACAGGAAACCGGGGAGAAACCGGCACAGGAAGTAAAGGAACAGCGCTATCTCCTGTTCGTTTATCCCGACCTCCAGACTTACAACGCTGTAAAACAGACCGTTTGGAAAGATTCGGCATTTCTGACTGCAGCCGCTCCTTTCTTTGAAACCACCGCACCGAATCCGGTCTATTCGGAATATGAGGCTTTTCTGTGCGAAGCCTTCGACAAAATTCCCGAAATGCGGATGCCCGATAAAAGCCGCACGCTGTTCGAATATCGCCTCTATCACAGTCCGAACGACGAAGCGAACTTGCGTAAAATCAGCATGTTTAATGCCGAAGAGATTGATCTTTTTGATAAAGTCGGCGTCAATTCGGTCTGCTACGGCGAGATTTTGGCAGGTACGCACATGCCGGCGTTGATTTATCTGACCTGGCACAAAGACATGGAAACCCGCAACAAGGCTTGGGAAACCTTTGGAAATCACCCCGATTGGCAACGCATGAAAAATGATCCCAAGTACAAACACACGGCAACCAACAACCAAATTCAATTGTTGTCGCCCATGCCTTATTCTCAGTTTTGAAGCCGGGATCCTCTCCCCGCCCAAACAACGCCCGCCAGGGTAAACAGCATCCCGGTAACGGCAAAAACGGTAATCGTCTCGTCTAAAAACAGCGACGAGGCGATGAGCGTAATCACCGGAACGATATATACGTAATTAGTCGCTCTCACGGCGCCCAACTGTTTGATTACCAGGTTCCAGAAAAAGTAGCAGAGCAGGGAAGCCACGATGCCGAGAAACAGAAGATTCAGATAAACAACCGGTTGAAACAAAATTCCGGTATCGGTTGTCAGCGGATGGATGAGGAAAGTCGGGAGGATGGTCAGCAGCCCGTAAAAGAAAACTTTTCGGGTGATGAACAGCATCGGGTAGCGGTTACTGACCTGTTTCAGCAGGATGGTGTAGAACGCCCAACTGATAGCGGCGAGAAAACTCAGCAAATCTCCCGCCGGATTCAAATGCAGGATAAATTTCCCGTTGAAAACGACCAGCGCAACGCCGACCAAAGCAAGGATGGAACCCTGTATCAGACGGCGATTCAGTTTTTCGTTTTTGAGAAAAATGTGCGAAAGGACCGCCGTCACCAGAGGGGCTGTGCAGACGATAAAGGCGACGTTGGAAGTTTGCGTAAATTCAAGGGCAAAATTTTCCGCCAGAAAATAGACCGAGCCTCCGGTAATTCCAACCAGGAGAAAAATAAATTCGTCCTTCCAATTTTTGGCAAACAGACGGTTTTTCCCGGTAAACCAGATGCCGATATATGCCAGCCCGAAACGGTAAAAGAAAATGTCTTCGGGAGACAAACCGGCTAATAATAAGAACTTTGTAGAGATAAAGGTAACTCCCCAAACCCCCACGACAAAAAAAGCAAACAGATAATACCGATTTTTCCAGAAATCCATTTCTTCTCAACATCCGGATTTTAGCCGGAATGAAGCCGCAAAAGTACGCTTTTTTGCGAAATTTCTAAAACTTGAGGATGATTTTTTTCGCAAAAATATTTTGTGCAGCGCTGTTATGGCGTTATCCACAACTATTTATGCAAATTGAAAAGAAACTCCAGGCCGCCGTCGAGTCGGTTTTTGGCGATGATGGAGCCTTTGTGAAAGAGGACGGCGTTTTTCACGATGGAAAGGCCAAGTCCCGTGCCGCCTGCGTCGCGCGTACGGCCTTCGTCGATGCGGTAGAATCGTTCGAAGAGGCGGTTTAGATGACTGTCATTTTTGATGCCGACGCCTGTGTCGTAGAACGAAAAATAATGGAATTCGCTGTCTTCCTGGTAGATATTTATCCTGATATGAATGTTTTCGCCTGCATGGCGCACCGAGTTGTCCGTCAGGTTGCGGAATATCGAAGCCAGTAGATTCCGGTTTCCGTTGATGAAAGTAGGTGCGGGGATTAGATTTTGAAGATCAATGTTTTTTTCTTTCAGAGATGCAGAAAAATCTGTTGCAATCTGATTTATAAGTTCGTGAATATTAATTTTTTCGAGATTAAATGAAAGGGGAGCCGTATCCATCTTGGAAAGCAGGCTCATGTCGCTGATCAGGTCGGACAGGACGACGGTCTGGCTATATGCCTGACTGATAAAGTATTGCCTCTTTTCTTCATCTAAACTGCTGTTTAGCAGCGTTTCGAGATAGGCGCGGATACCCGTTATCGGCGTCCGCAGTTCGTGGGCGACGTTTCCCGTCATCTCCTGTTTCAATGTATGCAACTTTTCCTGTCTTGTTATATCATTGATAATCAATTCAAAGCTATTGTCGTCAAATTTATTTGTCCGGATCGAAAAGACTTTGCCTTGCCGGTAGATTTGCGTTTCAAAATA
>JAITMT010000038.1 GCA_031277235.1 Tannerella sp. | reverse complement strand
GTCGGAAAAATTATGGAAGTTTTTGCCGAAAACAATATTTCGCCTTTGGTTTTGGGTACAACCGGCGAATCGGCTTCCATCAATCTAACGGAAAGCGCAGTTTTTGTGGAATCAGCCGTAAAAACCAAGCAGGTTCATCAAACGATTTATGCCGGACTGGTAGGCAACAACGTTTTCGAACTGATCGAGCGTGCTAAATGCTATGCCGGTTTGGGAGCGGATGTTGTTGTCTCTACCTTACCGTCGTACTATACGTTGACACCGGCGCAAATGGAGAAATTCTACACTGAATTAGCGAATGCAAGTCCATGTCCAATAATGATATACAATATCAAAGCCACCACACAAATGTCTATCCCGTTGGAAATCATCGAACAGTTGAGCAGACATCCGAATATTGTGGGATTGAAAGATTCGGAACGCGATATGCAACGCTTGGAAACCTGTACCAACACCTATCGCGACCGTCCAGATTTTTCGTTCTTCTGCGGATGGGGAGCCAAAGGTTTGGAGAGTCTGCGGATGGGCGCCGACGGAATCGTACCGAGTACGGGTAATGCCGCACCTGAAATGTATAAATCGCTGTATACAGCCTTTTTAAATCAAGACTACACTCATGCCGAACAGATGCAGGAGGCTACCGACCAAGTGGCGCTCGTTTACCAGCATGGACGTACCTTGGGTGAATCTTTGGCTGCTTTGAAAATACTGATGGAACGGCGCGGTTTCTGCCAACGCTATATGATGCCGCCGCTTACCGAACTGCAACCGGAAGAGGTTGCTGAAATTCAACTAAAAGAAAATTAATAATATGGAAAACGCTCTACATTCAATTGATATCGCCATTATTCTTTTCACCATCCTGTTTACGATTGGAATCGGATTGTATTTTTCTAAAAGTCAGAAAAGTTCGGACAAATATTTTGCCGGCGGAAAAAAAATTCCTCCATGGGCAATCGGGATATCTATTTTTGCGACACTCATCAGCAGCGTTACGTTTTTAGCTTATCCGAGCGCCGCTTACAAGGGAAACTGGATTTTATTGGTACAGGGCTTGATGGTTCCGCTTGTTCTGGTCGCCATTATCTGGATTATCGTACCGCTGTTTCGCCGTATCATTCGTTTGAGTGCTTACGAATATTTCGAGCATCGATTTGGGGTTTTCTCCCGCTTGTACAGTTCGATTGCTTTTACGTTGACCCATTTTTCAAAAATGGGAACCGTGCTCTACCTGTTGGCGTTAGCGCTTCATTCCGTAGGTGGATTGCCAATAACCGCCACCATTCTGGTTGTCGGATTGGCCATTGTGATTGTCACCTTGCTGGGCGGGATTGAAGCCGTTATCTGGATGGATGTAGTACAGGGATTTATACTGCTGATCGGCGGATTAATCTGCGTGGCAGTATTGCTGCTTGTGCCTGAGGGCGGTCCTACGGTTGTCATCGGCAAAGCGTTCGAATGGCATAAAATCGGATTCGGTCCTTATACCTTCGATTTTGTCCATTTGACTTTTATTGTAATGGTCGTGAACGGTGTTTTCTATGCCATTCAAAAATATGCCACCGACCAGACAATCGTACAGCGTTATCTGACTGCCAAAGATGAAAGAGGCGCTAAAAAAGCCGCTTATATCGGCATACTCACGTGCGTTCCGGCTTGGGCGCTGTTTATGTTCATCGGTTCGGCTTTATTTGTTTTTTATAAGATAACTCCCAATATTTTGCCTGAAGGCATCAACGCTGACGAAGTATTTCCGTATTTCATGAAAACCCAATTACCGGTGGGGGTAGTCGGCGTAGTCTTGGCTGGTCTGCTGTCGGCCGCTATTTCCACCCTCGCTTCGGACATGAACAGTCTGTCGGCCGTAGGCGTACAAGACTACTACCAACGTTTCAAACCCAACTGTACCGACCGGCAACGATTGAACATGGGACGATTTTTCGTTCTGTTGGCCGGATTAGGTTGTGTCGGCGTCGCTCTGCTTTATGTCGTTTGGAAAGGCGAAGGTGTGCTGGGAGTCGTATTTGAATTGTATGCTATTTTTTCGGCAGGCATAGTCGGTATTTTCCTATTGGGTCTATTGAGTAAACGCACAAATCGGCAAGGATTGAATATCGGGATTGCCGCCTGCATCCTGTTCACTGCTTACGCCCTGCTGACTTCTACCCCCTTGGAAATTGGAGGCAAAGAGCGTTTATTGCTGGATCTTGGCAAGTATAATTTCCCGCATCACAAGTATATGCTGGGTGTATACAGCCACATTATTGTACTGGTTGTAGGGTATGTGGGCAGTTTATTTTTCAAATCGGAACCGGCGCCCGATCATCTGACCATTTACGGTTATATTAAAGAATTAAAAGCTCAGAGAGCCGCAAAATGAAGCAACTGATGAATGCAATTGTTCTCTATCAACCTGAAAAAATCGTATTCGGCGCCGGTACATTTCGCCAATTGCCTGATGAATGCAAGAAGAAAGGCTTGAGGCGGATTTTGACGCTCTATGCCGCTCCTTTGAAAAGCAAAGCGGAGGAATTGAATCAACTCCTGATAGTGAACGGAATCGAAGCACAAGGAATGGAATACGTAGGAACAGAGCCTACAGTGGCTTATTTCAACACACTGCTGATGGTTGCAAAAGAACAACAGCCGGATACCGTGATCGGGATAGGAGGTGGTAGCGTACTGGATACGGCCAAATTGATAGCCGCCCTGTATGACAGCGACCAACAAGTGGAAAATGTATTCGGAAAAAATTTATTGCAAGGAAGAAATTGCGGCTTGATTGGTGTTCCGACGACTTCAGGTACCGGCAGTGAAGTCTCGCCCAATGCCATTTTACTGGATGAAAACACGGCTGAAAAGAAAGGAATAATCAGTCCGCATCTCGTACCGGACAGTTGCTATATCGACCCTGAACTGACGACAGGACTCCCTCCCGACATCACGGCAGAAACGGCGATGGACGCTCTGTCTCATTGCATTGAGGCTTTTACGAATAAATTCAGTCATCCGATCGTGGACAATTATGCTTTAGCGGGTATACAGCTCATTGTTAAATACTTGGAGACGGCTTACCACGATGGCAGTGACTTGGAAGCACGGACAGCCTTGGCGCTGGGCAGTATGTACGGGGGATTGTGTCTCGGGCCTGTCAATACGGCTGCCGTTCACGCGCTGTCTTATGGTTTGGGTGGTAAATACCATATCTCGCACGGCTTGGCCAATGCCATCCTGCTACCGGAAGTGATGAAATTCAACCAAGATGCCTGTCCCGAAAAATACAAAGCGATGGCTCAGGTCTTAGGCGTCCGCACGGCAGAGGAAGTAATTGAAAAAATCCGCAGGTTGTCTGCCCGGTGCGGTATTCCACAAAAATTGACGATAATCGGCATCGACGCTTCCGAAGTCGGCAACCTGGCTGATTTGGCGATGAACGTAACCCGTTTGCTCGTCAACAATCCGAGGGAAGTCAGCCGGGAAGATGCAATAAATATTTATAATGCTTTAATATAGAAAAATATGCAACCAATAATAGGCATCACCATGGGCGATCCGGCCGGTATCGGTCCGGAGATCATAGTCAAAGCGCTTGCAAACTCCGAACTATACTGTAGGTGCAAACCTTTGGTCTTTGCCGATGTGCAGGTCATACGATCAGCCATGAAAATGACGGGGCATGTGTTGGGGATACGTTCCGTTTCAACTGTTGGTGAAGCCTGTTTTGAATACGGAACAATCGATGTTTTCGATTTGAAAAACGTGGATATGACTTCGTTGGAATATGGAAAAGTATCGGCGAATGCCGGTAATGCCGCTTTCGAAGCAATTCGCAAAGTGATTGACTGTGCGATGAAAGGCGAAATCAACGCTACGGTAACGGCGCCCATCAACAAGGAATCTATCAACCGGGCAGGGCATCATTTTTCGGGACATACTGAAATATACGCTCATTTCACGCATACGAAAAAATATGCCATGCTGCTGGTAGACGATGCCTTGAGGATTATTCACGCCACCACGCATGTTCCGTTGCGGGAAGCTTGCGACCTGATTACGCAAGAACGTGTATTGGACGTTATTTCGCTGCTTCACAACGCTTGCGTTGGGTTCGGTATCACACAGCCGAAAATCGGCGTGGCCGGATTGAATCCTCATGCCGGCGATGGCGGATTGTTCGGAACGGAAGACCGGGATGTGATTGCACCTGCAGTGCAACAGGCTCAAATTTTGGGGTATTGCGCAGAGGGTCCTATTCCGCCCGATACGCTCTTTTCCAAAGCCGTTCAGGGAAAATACGACGGATGTGTGGCGATGTACCACGACCAGGGACATATCCCTTTCAAATTGCTTGGTTTCAAATGGAACAATCAAACGCAGACGATGGACAGTGTGAAGGGGGTCAATATCACGCTCGGATTGCCGGTTATCCGCACATCGGTCGACCACGGCACGGCGTTCGAGATTGCCGGAAAAGGTATTGCCAGCGCCGATGCGATGAAGATTGCGATAAATTACGCCGTTCAGATGGCGAAAAATAAACAATAATATGCTGACGGTACTTGCAGACGATGTGACGGGAGCCGCCGAAATAGCCGGCGTATGCCTGCGTTACGGATTAAGCGTGACGTTCGATTTTGATTTCAACATCCGGCGTTTGCCTTCAACGGAAGTGTGGGTCATTGCCTCCGACACGCGCTCTATGCCTGAAAAAGAAGCCTGCGACGCCGTGCGGAAAATCGCCCGACGCTTGAAAACCTTAAAAGTGCAGGCAGTATTTAAGAAAATAGATTCGGCATTGCGTGGTACTGTTCTTCCGGAAATTGAAGCGTTGTGCGAATATTTTCCGGCAGAAAAAATATTGATTTTGCCGGGCAATCCCGAAACCGGACGAACCA
>JAITMT010000004.1 GCA_031277235.1 Tannerella sp. | reverse complement strand
AATTCCGTAACATTTGTCCGTACCTGTCTGACACACCTGATTGCCCCAGTATTTCTTCCTGTCTTCAAGCAGTCGTCCTGTTTTTCCGTTAGGAAGTTTACATTCCAGATTGATATAGTTGCCATCCAATTCATTCAAAGAATCTACGATTTTCAACTCCTCAATCCCCAGTTCGTGAAGTCTTTTTAAAATTTTCTCCTTCATTTTTTTAGTTATTATTTTGTTAAATATCATCCTGTCAATTCACACCGCAAAATTAAGCACCGGTAAATTCCCGTCCAATTTTTTTTGATGAAATGCGGAATTTTCTTGATGAACGGGAGGAAATTATTCGAATATTTATTTGCTGAAAAATGTAGAAATTATCCCTTATGTTTTGCCTTTTAGGAAAATCCTTGTTTTAACTTTTCTTTAGAGGCAGTTAATGTGGTAAGCATTAGAGTATTGCTTTTAAGAAGGACGCCTAAGACTTTTCTATCACCCGAAACTAAATAGTTTGCTTTTCCCTGAATGGCAAGGTCGAAAAGAAAATTATCTTTCGGGTCGGGACAACCGTTAAACATCGGTTTCGTATCGCAAAATTCGGTCAGATTGATATAAAAGGCAATCGTCTTTTCCACATCAATATTATATTTCTGAAATTTTTTACGCGTCAATACTTCCCTCAACTCGGCAAGAGCCGGAACCGAACGGAGAAAATGCACATTGTCAGTCAGCATAGTCTCCAACTCGTCATATTTTGCCGCAATCATGTAGCTTATCCAGATATTTGTATCGAATACGGTTCTATTTTCCATTGCGATAATCTCTTATCTCCTGTACGATTTCTTCCATTGTCATTGTTGGAGCATCGGGATTTATTGACTGATTGAGGATGTTAGCCTGTTCGGAAAGGGACAGACGGGAAAATTCTACCGTACTCATTGTGTCTGTTGCTGTTTCAGCCTGGTTTCTGAAGATTTTCACGTCAGGCATTTTGGCAACAGCGTCTAATATGCTGTCAAGTACAGTATTATTGTTGTCATATTCTAATGTTACCGTGACCATATTTTTTTTATTTTGACATGATTTATAACTGCAAAATTACGGGTTAATTTCCTCTTCTCCAAATTTCGGTAAATTTATTTTTTAGTTGTCAACTTATTCAATGATGGCAATGACTCTCGCCGGGGCGCCGTCGGCATTTACGGTATTTAACGGCAGAGCGCAGAGCATAAAGAGCTCATTGCCAATTTCTTCCAGCCGGCAAAGATTTTCGAACAGGACGGTTTGGTTGGTTTTCAGGATGGCGCGATGGTTGGGGAGTTCTTCTGCGGCAGATTCAGGTTCGCCGAATGCTACAGGGTCAAATGACGGAGCATCAATGCCGATGCCTTTCAACTTGCGCCGGTTGACCCACTCAACGACTTCGCCGGACATGACCGGAAAACCGGCAAAATAATCGGGTTTTCCCCACAGATTGGCGTTTCCGGTGAGGAATAACAGAAATTCGGCTTCGTGGATGGAGCTCCCTTTTTCCTCCAATAAACGTATCGGGATTTGTTCTCCATTTGCAAGTCCGCGGCAATCTATGACCAATGCCTTGCCAACGAACTGTTCTGCAGGAGATTGATCCAGCGTCAATCTATCGGCAAAGAGGTGAGCCGGAGCGTCAATATGCGTGCCGGTATGCGAGTAGAGGCTGATGAGGGTTTCCTGAAAGCCATGTTCGCGGTAATTGTTTGTTATACGCAACGTGGGCGCGCCGGTGCCAGGATACATCGGCATGTTTTCGGCGATGGGGTGAGTGAGATCGATGATTTTCATGTGATTATAAGTTTATTTCCTTTTTCAGCATTTCGTAGATTTCCTGTTGAGATTTCAGATGGAGCGCTGTCATTTTATCGGACAGCTTGGAAAATGTATCGGAAGTGAAAAAAAGGTCTGTCGCTCTCATTTCGTCCATATTTCCGTCTATCATTATCTGTTTGATTAGGTTTGCGGCGATGCTTTCGATATTCCATTCGGCGTGGCTGTCTGTATATGCGAGCGCCTGCAATGAGGCAGTTGTGCAAAAACATATCTGGTGTGTCGGCTTTTTGAATTTCAATTCTTCCAGAAATTCGCCTTTGGAAATGTCGCTGCGGATATATTTATCTACCCTGACGGAAACGGCATCGTCGGCGATGGGTCCTTCCACCAAATCGTAATCGTGGACTTGTTTTCCCGAACGGTTTGTTCTGTTTTGAACAATAAATTCAAGCCAGATGTCGGAATAGTTTTCAAAACGAAGCCTTTTCAATTCGGTATCTTCCCAAATATAATCGTCAAAAATAAATTCCGTGACCACGGGGTCCGTTTGATTTTCCTCCCCTTTACGTTCAGCCCATTTCTGCGCCAGATTTTTATGTTTTGTTACATAAAAACCCCTGCCGAAATCCCGGTCCGTACGCCCTGTGGACAAATTTATCGTTCTTATTTCAGTATAACTGCCGTGATATACTTTCATTTTAATCCTCCGTTTCTTCGGCAAATATTAAACATGGAACGTATAGCCCAATATGGCGTATCGGTGTGTAGCGCCCACCAGTGACGGTTGAGATAATCAATACCCCCGTATTGCTTCAAATAAAGATACGCCTGCTGTACGGTCATTTTATATGTCAAAGCAAATTCGGGAATGATATAGCTGATAAAACTGATTTTATCGCTGACGTCCTTATCAAGTGCTTTTGTTGCCATTATCGTTGCAGTTAATAATTTACGGTGCAAAGATACGAAAACCGATTGAAATTGAAAAATAAAGTGAAACGTCTTCGTTTTTTTCGGCGAAGAGATTGCTGGTCAAGCCCGCGATGACGTTTTGGGGAAATTTAATTTTCAAGTTCGTTAGTTAAATCTATGCACTTTATAATTTCAACTAACAAATGCAACTTTATGTAGGAAAAAAATCTCTTGGCGGGGCATGCCCCGCCAAGAGATTGGGAAAAATTTCTTACTTTTACAGTTGCTATGACAAAAGTACAT
>JAITMT010000573.1 GCA_031277235.1 Tannerella sp. | reverse complement strand
TACCATAAATTATTGCCCTGCCGCTTGCAGGGCTTTATCCCGATGGATTGCAGCCAGTCCGCAAGGGGAATGTTTTTTGCTTCTGTTATATTCATAATTTGTTAATATTTAACTGATTTATATAAATTTGCCGCGAACAGATGTTTTCTTTTTCTTTTCGACGGCAAAATTTTGTAATATAATACTTTACATAATTTCCGCAAAGGGGATACGTTGTTGAAATTTTTGTTGTTTTGTTGTGAATTGAGGCTAAATTGCTGTTAAATAAAAAGTTACGGACACAACAAATCCACAACAAAGTTTTAATCCGTTGGGACTTTGTACAACAAATTACTTTTCTGTTGTGCTTCTGTTGTGTGTTTGTTGTGTTGATAAAAATGTTGAATATCATAGTTTTAGATATAAAAAACAACATTACAACAGAATTCCGTCTATTTCCGACCGTTTTATCTCAAAATAGCGTCCTTTCCTTTTTGCGGGGAACAGTTCGCCGTCTGATCCGGTATGATAAAAAATATAATCGCTGTTCTTTTCGGAATGAATATCCCAGTTGTCTTTCAGGATACTGCGGACTTGTGCAAGGTCGGTTTTCAGTCCCGCATTCCGCAATATATCGAGAAAATCGGCAGCACAGCACTTGATGCTGTCCTTTTCGAGCCGTTCCATCATGTCAAGACAATACGCCGCCATTTCCATTTCGACTTTATTGGCATTGTATTTCTTGATTTTCAGCAAGGCAGCCGTTTCAAGCGCGGACGGACTGAACCACATCCGGGATTCGTTTGGAGTGGAGAGTTCACGGTGAAGAAGAAAATATAAAAAATGTGGAATTTCCGTAGCCATCTGTTCCCGAAGGTTGATATTGTCCCTTTCAACCGGATTGATTTTTCGTACCCAAAAGCGTACTTCCTCTTTGGGGATGATTATCGGGTTCTTTTCGTTGTTGGAACAGAGCACGAACTTGGCGAAAAACTCGATTTCACGGCGGTCTTTGCCTTTCGCCTCGATCTTGTAGTCGCCCGCCGTTGAAAGGTTTTTGATTTTTTCTGTATCCTCCATTTTGTTCAAAAGCAGTTCATCTACCAAAACCAGTAACCTGTGCGCCCAGTCCGCGTTGAACTGGCTGCGGAAATCTTCATTCGTATTGAAAGTGGCGTTTTTGCCGAAAATCATTTTCAGGAAGCGCAGAAAAGTCGTTTTGCCGGTATTGCGTTCGTTGGAAACCAGCAACAGGATGGGTAACATCTGTGTCGGTCGGGTATAGAGAATTTGCAGATAGTCCAGTCCCAATTCAATTTGTTCACCGAAAATGTGTTCCAGAAAAGAGAGGATGCGGGGAAATTCTCCCGAACGGGGAACATGATTAACCGGTTCATACTGATTAAGGTAAGTCCCGTGTACCTGTTTATAGTTCATATGGTCGGGAATAATGCAGAAACCGTCGTACTTTTCAATTTCCGGGAGGTTGTTCTTGCCAAAATCCTGCCGGAGCGTGTCGTAACTCCAGAGGATTTTTTCTTCGATGAAATCGCCGCTTATGAGCGGACGCTGCACCACCTTGTATAAGGAGGTGCCGATGCGGACGTATTTTTCTTTCATCGGGATTGCTTTTTGCGTCTTGCGCTTCGGGCAAGGGTTAATACTGTTTCCGAAAAATTGCTTTTCGGTTTTGTCTGATTGTCAGCCCATTCCAGAATCTCTTTACGCGAGAAAACCAGTTTGTTGCCGTAAACGCGGCAGGGGATTCTTCCGGCGGAAGTCAGTTTGTAAATCTTTGCTTTGGAAGTCGGATAGCCGTGTTCCCTCAATAATTCCAAAACGTCGTTGAGTGTGACCGTATCAATTCCGGGTTGTGCAGCCTGCTTGGGCAAAATTCCCGAAACGGCTTCGCTGATGATTGCCCGCAGTTCGTCGGGCGTTGTTAAAATAATGCTGTTCATTTTACCTTGTTTTAAAATTTTCGGGTACAAAGTAAAAATGAATATCATTGATTGTCAAATGGATAATAGCCTCACACAGGCAGGACAAACGGGGACAAAGTGTAGCCGGATACAGACAAAAGCAGGGATTTGCCCGGAAAGATACCGGGTTTGTCCCTTTTTGTCTTCCTTTGTCCCGGAACTGTCAAGTGATTATTTTTTACGGTATTTTTTTATATTTTTTCTTCGGGATGTTCCGTTTTGTATGTCTCAAGTTCCTCTAAAACAGCGTTTGTGCTGAAAGTTTCAACATCTGGAAGGTATTTGGATTTTTGCGGTGCAATAAATCCCTTGTTTATCCAGGAAGTTAGGGTTTGGCGGGAGATACCGAGCATTTTTGCCAGTTTCACGCGACTGATAATCTGTTCTCCCTGAAATGTTTCGATGGTGTTTTTCTTTGCCGCAATATAGTGTTGAAAATATTTGATGGTTTTGTCAACTTCCCTGATGGTTGCTTCGTAAGAGTCCAATACGCTTAATTTCAGGGTAGTAAGGTCTTTGCCGGAATAGTCGGGGTTGTTCCTCAATTCTTCTATTAGAGCGGGATATGTTTCCAGTTCCTTCAGGTTGATTATGGTTTGTTTACGGCGGGACATGCTATTTCAATTTTACTTTCACATAAATAGCGATACAGCCTCCGGTATTTTGTCATACGGTTTGGCTGTACCGATTTGCAAATGTAGTAATTTTTAGCCGTCTGACTGTCAAAACCGTTAAAAATACTGTATTTTTAACTTTTGTTGCCTTTTCAAACATCGAAACAATGATTTTTTTGTATTACCGGAAATTGTTTTTATCTTTGCAGCGAGTTTTATGCGTACACGGGCAGGACAGATATGGACAAAAAGGTTCTTTGAAACAGCTCCAAACCGTACCCCGATAAGAAACAGGAGAAACTTAAATTGCTGTTAATCAGTTGTCTTGAACATTATGTTAAAATCCTGTTAGAGTTGGAAAAACATGAGGGAATTTCAAATGTTTGTACTAATCCCTGCGGGATTACATATTTATAGCAATGAATATACGTGTATTTATTCGACCCCGTCGGGGTCGTACGGATATTTTGCAACATGGGTCTATAAATATATGACCGCTTTGCGGTCGGGGTTTGTTCCGAAATTTTACAGATTTGCATTAATCCCGCTCGGCGTAGCGTCCCGCTAAGAGGTTCCGAACTCTACCGGAATTTCTGATAATCCATACAAATTTATCCATACCAAATTTTGATGGTTTTGGACGTGGCGTTGGGATAGCCATTTTGTAATCCCTGCAAGTTGTTGTATCTTTGCAGCCTCAAAGAGAATTTTTTTCAATGGAATCCATTTTAATTACAGGCGCTAACGGACAGTTAGGCAACGCTTTACAGAATATCTGCCGGAATGACAACCCTTATTTTTTCCATTTCACGGATATTCAGGAACTTGATATATGCGATAAGGGAGAGTTGAATGATTTTGTGAAGGCTCGCAACGTCCGGCTCATCGTGAATTGCGCCGCCTACACGGCTGTGGACAGGGCGGAAGACGAGCCCGATTTGTGTTTCAAAATCAATCGCGACGCCGTCCGCAACATCGGCGAGGTGGCGGCTGAAAACGGGGCAAAAGTAATTCATATATCGACTGATTATGTATTTGACGGTCAGGGAAATCATCCTTACAGGGAGGACGATTCGACGGCTCCGCAATCGGTGTACGGACATTCCAAACTGGAAGGCGAGAATGCCTTGTTATCAGCCTGTAAAGACTCGATTATCATCAGAACGGCTTGGCTCTATTCCGAAACGGGCAATAATTTCGTGAAAACGATGTTGCGATTGGGTGCGGAGCGCGATTCCATCGGCGTAGTGAATGATCAGCAAGGTACGCCGACTTATGCGGGCGATCTGGCAAAAGCGATTCAAACCATTTGGCAATCAGTAAATTTCATTCCCGGAATTTATCATTATACGAACGAGGGCGTTTGTACGTGGTATGATTTTGCGGTGAAAATCTTTGAATTGTCCGGTTTGCCTTGCCTGGTAAAACCCTTACAGACAGCAGAATATCCGACCAAAGCGAAACGCCCCGCATACAGCGTTTTGGACAAAACAAAAATCAGGGAAACGTATTCGATTCATATACCCGAATGGGAGGAGAGTTTGGACTTCGTTGTTCAAAGTTTAAAGTTCAAGGTTCAAAGCCTCCCCAGCCCCCCGGGGGGGAGTTTGAGGTTCAAAGTTCAAAGCCTCCCCTAACCCCTCCGAAGGAGGGGGACTCCCTCCCCTTCGGGGAGGGTTGGGGAGGGGCTCCCACCAATTTTCAAATAATCGAATTTTCAAATAATTTTCCGAAATGTTATTAGAAGAAGAAATAAAAAGAAGGCGCACGTTTGCGATTGTGAGCCACCCGGATGCGGGAAAAACCACATTAACAGAGAAATTGCTCCTGTTCGGAGGCGCCATTCACGTGGCAGGCGCGGTGAAATCCAACAAAATACGCAAAACCGCCACGTCCGACTGGATGGAAATCGAAAAACAGCGCGGCATTTCAGTGGCTACGTCCGTGATGGCGTTTGATTATGAGGGATATAAGATCAATATTCTGGATACGCCCGGACACCAGGATTTCGCCGAAGACACGTTTCGCACGCTCACGGCGGTGGACAGCGTTATCATCGTGATTGACGCGGCGAAAGGCGTTGAGGTGCAGACACGAAAACTGATGGAAGTGTGCCGGATGCGTAAAACGCCTGTAATTGTGTTTATTAACAAAATGGACAGGGAAGGAAAGGATGCGTTTGATTTGCTGGACGAAGTCGAGGCGGAGTTGCAAATCAAGGTGCGCCCGCTCAGTTGGCCTATTGACATGGGGCAGCGTTTCAAGGGCGTTTATAACCTGTATGAAGAAAAATTAGACCTTTATACGCCCAATAAACAGGTTGTTACGGAAAGCGTTGAAATAAAGGATATTAACAGTCCGGAAATTGAAAAATACATGGATGAGCGTCTTGCCGGGAAACTGCGCGCGGACGTCGAATTGATTGACGGCGTATATCCTGAATTTCAGCATGATACCTATCTTTCGGGCGATGTGGCGCCTGTGTTTTTCGGCTCTGCGCTGAACAATTTCGGCGTCAGGGAGTTGTTGAACTGTTTCGTACGCATTGCGCCGTCGCCGCGTCCGGTGCAGGCTGTTGAGCGGGTTGTACAGCCCGAGGAACCCAAGTTTTCCGGCTTTGTGTTCAAGATTCACGCCAACATGGATCCGAATCACCGGAGTTGCATCGCGTTTGTGAAAATCTGTTCGGGACAGTTTGAGCGGAATGCCGGTTACAAACACGTCCGTTTCGGTAAGATATTGAGATTCAGCAGTCCAACCGCGTTTATGGCGCAAAGGAAAGAGATTGTGGACGAGGCGTTTGCCGGCGATATCATCGGTTTGCCGGACACGGGCAATTTCAAGATTGGCGACAGTCTGACGGAAGGTGAAGACCTTCATTTCAAGGGACTTCCGAGTTTCTCTCCCGAAATGTTCAAATACATCGAAAATGACGATCCGATGAAAGCCAAACAGTTAGCCAAAGGCATTGATCAGTTGATGGACGAAGGCGTAGCGCAATTATTTGTAAATCAGTTTAATGGACGCAAGATTATCGGTACGGTCGGTCAATTGCAGTTTGAAGTGATTCAGTACCGGCTTTTGAGCGAATACGGCGCACAGTGCCGCTGGGAGCCGCTCAGTTTGTATAAGGCATGCTGGATTGAAAGCGACGACCGGACGGAACTTGAAAATTTCAAGAAGCGCAAGTCGCAATACATGGCGTTAGACCGCGAGGGTCGCGACGTCTATCTTGCCGACTCGGCATACGTGCTCTCCATGGCGCAGCAGGATTTCAAGAATATCCGTTTTCACTTTACTTCGGAGTTTTGACAATGGGTAATTATAATTGACAATTGACAATTGATAATTGACAATGGTGGTGTGGTCAAATTCCATTCTTGCTTTGTAATTTGAAGATTTGAAGATTTGAAAATTTGAAGATTCAATCGTAAATCCAAAATCATAAATTATATAGGTTGCAGAATTGGAATCCTGCCTTACAAAAATTCCCTGCCTGAGATTTTTTCAAGCAGGGAATTTTCTATGAATATGAAATGAAACCAAATTTAGGGTTGCTGCTGCACACAGCGTACACGCGCCTGATGCGTTTTCACGATGTGCGGCGTATTGCCCGCATCGCCTGCCGGACCGCTGCTCATGTAAACCATGTAGGCGTCCTCCGGATAGGCGGAACTTTCCGTAGCCGTCCAGTAATAGTCGTCCGCAAAATT
>JAITMT010000532.1 GCA_031277235.1 Tannerella sp. | reverse complement strand
ATCACAAATTCCCCTTTCATTTTCCCGGCGCCGCGGCAGCGCGGACATTCACTGTGGCGTGTCCCTTTGGCGTCCCAGGCTATATTCCAGCCGCGACCGCGACAGTCCGGGCACTCCACGCCCCGGATCACGCTCCGTTCCAGATCGCCGTGCACCGGCACTTCCATCTCAATAACAAATTTTTCCCTGCTCATACTTTTTTTGTTTATTCCTCCTTCTCCCCTCTCCTGTGGAGAGGGGCAGGGGGTGAGGTGTTCCCTGCTCATATCCTTTTCGTATTTTTTGACCAAATCGCCGGTAATGGCGTCCACGTCCCTGACTTCGCAAACCTTTCTGTAGGAGTGCAGAACCGTAACGTGATCGTAATTGATATATGCCGCAATCCTTTTCAGCGGATAACCTTCCAGGCGTGCATAATAGCAAAAGATCTGCCGCGCCGCCACTATACCTGTGATACGGCTTCTCATCCGGATGTCGAAACCCGACACGCGGCAAACCCTTTCTTCCATTTCCGCCAGACTTCTCATCTTTGAACCTTGAACCTTGAACTTTGAACCTCAAACCTCAATTCAAACCGATATATTCCGGCAAATCCTCAACCGTAATCCTGCCGACCGCCCGGATGTCTTTAATCTTGTCCCTGAAGGCGTAGTACAGATTGTTCAGCCGTTCGCCCGGAATGTCGTTAAACCTTTCGTGTCCGGCTGCCCGGCAGGCGGTGCCCTTTACGTAATCCATGTCAACCGCCCTTCCAAGCGCATCGTAATACTTGAAAATGACGGCGATCACGCGCTTGCGCAATTTGTCCTGCCTCGCCAGTTCCGGATATGCCTGCAAGGTCAGTTTGTCGCAAATGTCCAGCAATTCCTTTGCCGACAACTCGCGGCTGCTCTGCACGCCATACGATTCGAGTATCGCCTCCTTTCCGTCCTGACCGATTCCGCATTTTCCCAAAAGTGTATGAAACTTCTTTTTCAGTTTCTTCTGTTCCTGATCCATAAATGTTGTTACCATAATTCTATAATTGTTTAACCGTTTAGATGTTTAACTGTTTAGTTGTTTAACCGTTGAATAATCCGTAATTCGTAATTTTTAATTCGTAATTGATTCATTTAAACTCCCAGTAATCCGTCGCTCCCTTTTCCCAGACGGTCAGGTATCCGCGTTCTCCGAAACTGCGACCGCGGCTGATCGCGCGATATCCCTCGATGAAAATTTTCTGGTTTGCCATGAAAAGGACGTCTTCGCCGATCCGTTTTGCGGGTTCCCTGCCCTTTGCCCATCCCGTGAAAATGAACAGTTTGTTTTTGTACCTGTTTTTCAGTTCAACGACCTGTTCCGAACGTTTGAAATCCGACACGTCCAGACTGTCCACGATTACGATGTTCGGGCATTTGCGGCTGTCTAACCGTTCCGTCAACTCCTTTCCCTTTTTCGTGCACACGCTGACCTTCCTGTTCGCCTCAAGCAGTCCGAAACGGCTGATTCCTTCCTGCAATGGCGTACTCGCGCTGCCTTCCTCGTAGGAGACGAACAGGATTTTGTCAAATTTTGCCAACTCCTTGATTAATTTGAGAATAAAAGAGGTTTTTCCATGTCCGGAATCACCGTAGATATACCAGATACCGCTGCGTTGCGGCTTGCCGAACGCCTCCAGCCACTCTCCCCTGAAATCGAAAACCGGTATCTTCGATTCGATGATGTTCCGCAATGTCAATTCCCCTTTAATACCCATTGTTTAACTGTTTAGTTGTTTAATCGTTTAATGTAGAGATGAACGGCCGTTCATCTCTACATTGTCAATTGTCAATTATCAATTATCAATTAAATCGGATTCGGCATGTTCAACAACCGGCGAACAAAATCCTCCGTAACGGCTTCGCCCGTGCGGTCGGCTTCGCGCAACGCCGGGACAAGTACGTCGTGCAGTTCCCCGTAATTTTCACACTCGTTTTGCAGGAATTTCCGCAGTTTCCGGTCTTCTATCCCGTCCATGAACTGCGTGAAATTCCGGTCAATCTTCGGCAACCGCCTCATCCCGAATTTCGTCCGGCGGCAAAACTGCGGAATCCCGTCCTTGTTGCGTCTCCGCAGGTTTTCGATGTTGCCGGACAGTTGGTGGTGCCCGACCAGCACGATTCCGCAGTAATGCCCCTCGTCTATCAGGTAGTCGTACAGTTCCTTGATGAGGCACAGCGCCGACTGTTTCATGTACTCGCTTTCGTCAAAAACCAAAACCGGTTTCCGACCTTCAAAATACATGTTCTGCAAATTGGAACATACCGACGTCAAAAGCCAACTGACTCCCGTGCGCGGCGGCGTTGCAGAGCCGGTAACGTCCAGCAGTTTGAGCAGCAACATGCGAATATCGTCCAGTTTTGAGACTTTCAGATAAAACACGTCGTTGGGAAACTTCCGCTTGAAAATGTTCGCCACGTATGTTTTTCCGCATCCCGTGTCGCCGATAATCATCCGGAACTCGCCGTTGTCGCGCGCGTCCGAAAGCGCTTCCAGAGCCTCCGCCAACTGTTCCGTCTCGCGGGTCTTCCAATAGTTTTTGCGAATCTCGAACCCGACCAGTTCCGCAATTTTCTCGAAATACTTGCCGGAAATTTCAACCTCCTTGCCGCCCGCATTCATGGTGAAATTGCCCTTGCGCATTTCAATGATGTAACTGGCATTCACGCCGGAGCGTTTTGCCACTTCGTTCTGACTGAGGCTGTGCCCGGTCATGTAACCCTCAAGCGCCTCTACAATCTGTTTTTTTACTTCTACATTCATAATTTTTTACTATTTAATATCCAATAATTTTCAAATCTTCAAATCCTCCTTTCCGGCTCATCCCCTCTCCTGTGGAGAGGGGCAGGGGTGAGGTGTTCAATCAACGAATTGCGACAAATCAACCTTTCCCCGGATATAATTCATGCGCTCAGCCCTGAAATCCGTTTTTTCCTCTTCCTTTGCCTCTGCCTCCGCCTTTGCCTTCAACTCTTCCGCCTGCCGGAGCATCCGCTCGCGGTTGCGGTTATCCTTGTGCTGTCCGGCGCTGTCGGTAATCAGCAGTTTTTCAAGCGTATCCCGAAATTCGGGCAGTTCCAGGGCGGCGTTTTGCAGGATCGTCGCATTTCCGGCGCGGTAGTCTATGATTTTCTGTTCCAGCGCCCTGTTGTATTCCCTGACGCGCTGCAACTGTTCGCTGTCGCCCTCCCCGCGTTCGCGAAGCGCCATCGGCTGGACGTATTTTTCCTCCAGCATGTACCGGCGCGATTCGTCGCCGTTTACGGCTAACACTTTGGAGAGGTCAGCCGGATCGTACCGTATCTCCCAGTCGGTTGAAGCATGTTCCCGGAACGTCAGGTCGAAACAGTCGTAGTGCCGCTTCATACCCCGGACGGTGATGTTCAGCCCGTTCCCTTCGAGCCGGTTTCTGTTGCCGGTCGTTTCGCCGAACAGCAGCAGATAATTTTCGTATGACAATTCTATTTTGTGTTCTTCCGGCATTTGCGCCCACAGTTGCAGCAACCGTTCCTGTTTTCCGTCGGATGTGCGTTCGCGTTCCATAATCATTTCTACCTGCCGGCAAACGCCCGCAAAATCGGGAAAGGCGGACTTGTATCTGTTCAGAAATTCCACGTTCGGCTGCTTTTCCCTGTCCGACGTGATGCCGAATCCCGACCAGTTCGGGAGCAACTGGCAGTACCATTTATTGATACTCCCGAAATAAGGCTCCACAATTTTCGATTTGGCGTTTTTCGCCCGCGCGGGCGTAACCTTGTCCGCCATTCCCGCGTAGTAGGGCGTTAATTTCTTCAATGAATAGCGGTCGCTCTGCAACTGCTGCGTGCGGTACATTTTTCCGAACAGTTCAGCCGTGTGTTGAGCGGCATTGCGCAAAGCCTGCTGTATCAGTTCCGGCGTCTCGTGCGTTCCGACCGCGTAGCCAACCGGGTATTTCAGGCAGGCGTCCAGCACAACCACCACCGTCGGACGGTTGTGATAGGTGGTTGTCCCGCCGGAAGTGGCTTGATACAAAAGTTCCACATCCCAGCCGTCCATCGTCCAGTAATAGAGCGGGAACGACGGCTTTCTGCGCTTCACCTGCATGGATTTCACGTTGGAGAGGGCGGTACTCCCGCGCCTGCCCGCGTATGTAACCAAATCCAGCCTGTCGCGCCACACGGCTACCGTCGAAGCCGTTACCGTTTTCCATCCCATTTCCGCTGCCATCAGGTTGTACAGTTTTTCGATCTGCGCATTGTCCAGGTTTCGCGGGTCGGCAATCAGCTCGCCGATGAAACTCTCCTTCACTTCACCCCTGATTTTTGCCGAATTGGTATTCAGAAAATTACTGTGAATGAGGCTTGCATATCCTTCCTTTCTGTAACGCCTGTATTTTGCTTCCAAGCGACGGTCGCTGGCGGGGAGGTTGTGCGGGTATTTCGACCTGTCCAGTTCCTCGACTCCTTCCGCTATTTCGCGCCAGTTTATTTTCAGTTTCTTACCCATGGATGCGCGTTTCATACGCTTGTTTTCCAGCAGTTTTCCGACGGCGTCCAGGATGATGGCATTCGCGTAGTATTCCTTCCGTTTTTCTTTCGGGAGATTCCGCCCGTCGCTCAATGCGTAGGTGTCAAAAAAATCGGATACAGCCGCGCTGTGCTCCACGCAACTTTCTATCAGGCTGGATTTTACCGCATCATACGGATTTTTGTCGCCGAGTTCGACCTTCACCGCCCGTTTGAACCGGTCGGGAATGCTGTCCCAGGCGACAAGCGCGGGCGTGTTCTGGCAACCGCGACGGAGAACGTCGATGGAACCCCTGCGACTCAATTTGTCATAAGTGGGTTTGGTCAGGATGTTCTTTTCAAACAGCCAGCCCGCCTCAACCGCCAATATGTTGTGATACAATTCCATGCAAAAAAAATCTAAAAATCAATCTAAAAAACCTCCGTCTTTCCGGAGCGTCACCCTCGTTCCGCGGGTTACGTACCGTTACCAACAATCTTTCAGCCTTATATCGCTTACTGACTTTTTCTTGAACCTGATAATTGTCAATTGATTAAGCCTCCTTTTTAGGCTCCACAAAAAACGTCTCGTCCTGCGTTACCGCAATGCCCACCTTCGGGAAAAATTCCGATACCTGCTCATCGTCGCGGTCGGCAAGCAGATTGTCCTTTGCCGGTTCTTCCGTGATGCGCACGTAGGCGGGGAGAAACTCCTTCAGCAGATTCGTTACCGCAGGCCATGTAAACCCCTTGAGCGTTTTCAGTTTGGGCGTTCCCGTCCGGAAGCCCATCGTGCCGTGCACGCTTTCAAGGCTCTTTTTCTTCGCGAACAGTTCGTCCCTGTTCTCCATCGCATAAGCCTGCATGACC
>JAITMT010000455.1 GCA_031277235.1 Tannerella sp. | reverse complement strand
CAAAACTGTTTTGTAGAAGGCTTAGGTATAGAGTATTCTAAATCAATAAATCGTCTTAAATATTCATCAGTATTGATACTTTCACTTCCATAATATCCTTTAATTGAACTTGCTAAATGTTTTTTATCTATTGATAAAACAAAAACAATTCCCGAAACTGAAAAAAAGTGTTTTATATGCTCTAACACATCTACTGCGTAATCAGGACGGCATCTATCTAATTCATCAATAATAAAAACAAAAGGTTTATCAGTTCCGTTACTTTTTATAAATTTCTCAAGTTCCACCTTAAATTCTATAACTGTTTTCTTTTTAGTTGTATATTCATCAATTTCTTTTTCGAATATTTCGGTTGTTCCTTTTATCGTTGCTTCAATCAAATCAGCAGTATCTACGCCTGTAAGTTTCTTAGCAACACCTTTTGCCACTACAGGTAAAATATTTTTTACCAAAACAGCACCTTTTTTAACAGCCGATTTAAATATTTTATCAGTTTTTTCATTTGTAAAGGTCTTTAACTCAGACATTAAAGCAACAAGAGGATTGTTGCCAAAATCATTTTCCCAAGCATTAAAGTAGATAGTTTGGAATCCATTATTTTTCAAATCTTGTTGCCACATTTTTACAAATGTAGTTTTTCCTGTTCCCCATTCATTGTTTATTGCTAAAACAAATCCTTCCGCATAAGTTTTTACAATATCAGATAGCACAGAAGCATAATGTCTTCTATCTAATTTACATTTCTCAAAAGGATTTTCCGAATTTATTTCAATGTCTTTATGTTTAATTACCATAATGTTATTTATTTTCTGATATTATTTAAAATTTCAATTTAATAATTACTTATAACAATTCTTCAGTACATATTCAGTTCCGCATAAATCCAAAAACCCTACTTCGACAAGTGCATATTCCGTTCCGCATAAATTTTCATAAAATACGGATCTTTTAGATTCTTAATAAAGCGAATCGCTTCGCCGGTGGATTTCATTTCGGGACCGAGTTCCTTTTTTACTTCGGGGAATTTTTCGTAAGAAAAAACGGGAATTTTTATCGCGTATCCCTCCTTCTTCGGATTGAAATTGAAATCCTTTACCTTCTTTTCGCCCAACATGATTTTGGTTGCGTAGTTGACATACGGCTCGTCATAGGCTTTTGCAATGAACGGCACGGTACGAGATGCGCGCGGATTGGCTTCGATGACGTAAACCTTGTCGTCTTTAATGGCAAATTGAATGTTTATCAAGCCGACGGTTTCCAATTCTACGGCAATTTTTCGGGTGATGTCCTCAATTTGCTGCATCACGAAATCGCCGAGATTGTAGGGAGGCAATACCGCGTAAGAATCGCCCGAATGGATGCCCGCAGGTTCGATGTGCTGCATAATACCGATGATATGTACATCTTTTCCATCGCAAATTGCATCGGCTTCCGCTTCGATTGCACCGCCGAGAAAGTGGTCGAGCAGAATTTTGTTGCTGCCCATCTCGCCGATGATGTCCACCACGTGTGTTTCCAATTCTTCTTTGTTGATGACGATTTTCATTTTTTGTCCGCCCAACACGTAGGAAGGTCTTACGAGAAGCGGGAAACCTAGTTCGTCCGCGAGTTGCAACGCCTGTTCCGCACTTTCGACTACACCGTATTCGGGAAACGGTATGTTATTCATTTTCAGCATTTCAGAGAAACGTCCACGGTCTTCCGCCAAATCCAAGGCACGGAAATTAGTACCGATAATTTTAATGCCGTAGCGGTCTAATTTTTCTGCCAATTTCAATGCCGTTTGTCCGCCGAGTTGCACAATCACACCTTCCGGTTTTTCGTGTTGAATGATGTCGTAGATATGTTCCCAAAAAACAGGCTCAAAATAAAGTTTGTCTGCCGTGTCGAAGTCGGTGGAAACCGTTTCGGGATTGCAGTTAATCATAATCGTTTCGTAGCCGCATTCTTTTGCTGCCAACACGCCGTGAACACAACTGTAGTCAAATTCAATTCCTTGCCCTATGCGGTTGGGACCCGAACCCAGCACGACCACTTTTTTTCGGTCGGAAACAACGCTTTCGTTTTCGTCCTCGAAAGTCGAGTAATAATACGGGGTTTGCGCCTCAAATTCCGCCGCGCAGGTGTCCACCAATTTATACAC
Organism: Tannerella sp.; assembly: GCA_031277235.1. GTDB lineage: Bacteria > Bacteroidota > Bacteroidia > Bacteroidales > Tannerellaceae > Tannerella. Next base: position 1,845 of record JAITMT010000455.1, on the reverse strand, counting down.
TCGCTTGATACCCAATTCGTTGCGCTTTGCACTCACTTCCGATTCCAAACAACGCAATAAATGTGCAATTTGACGGTCGGCATAGCCTTTTTGTTTCGCTTCAAAAAATAGTTCTTTCGGTAAATTATGGAGGTGGTATTTTTCGATTTGCTGTTCCAATTTAATCAATTCTTCGATTTGTTTCAGAAACCAGAAATCAATTTTTGTTTTTTCGATAATAGTTTTAAACGGGATACCCAATTTAATGGCATCGTAAATGTGAAACAGCCTGTTCCAAGACGGTTTTTCCAAACTTTGCAGAATTTCCGTCTGATTGGTCAGTTCTTTTCCGTCTGCACCAAGTCCGTTTCGGTTGATTTCGAGCGACTGACAGGCTTTTTGCAGTGCTTCCTGAAATGAGCGACCGATACCCATCACTTCCCCGACCGACTTCATTTGCAAACCTAATTCTCTATTTGACCCCGGAAATTTGTTGAAATTCCAACGCGGAATTTTCACGATGACGTAATCCAAGGTCGGCTCAAAAAAGGCGGAAGTCGTTTTGGTAATCTGATTTTTCAACTCGTCTAAGCGGTAGCCGATAGCCAATTTTGAGGCAATTTTCGCAATCGGATAGCCCGTAGCCTTTGAAGCCAGCGCAGATGAACGCGACACACGCGGATTAATTTCCACCGCTATAATTTCCTCTTTTTCGTCAGGTGAAACAGCAAACTGCACATTACAGCCACCTGCAAAATTACCGATAGAACGTATCATTTTGATAGCCATGTTGCGCATTCGCTGATAAGTTGTGTCGGAAAGTGTCATGGCGGGGGCAACCGTAATGGAATCGCCCGTATGAATACCCATCGGATCCATGTTTTCTATCGAGCAGATAATCACTACGTTATCGTTTTCATCGCGCAACAATTCCAATTCAAATTCTTTCCAGCCGAGCAAGGCTTTGTCAATCATTACCTCGTGAATGGGCGAAAGTTGCAAGCCTCTTTCGAGCAAATTATCAAAATCCTGCGGGTCGTGTACAATAGACGCACCCGCACCTCCGAGTGTGTAAGATGCACGAATACAAAGCGGGAACCCAAATTCCTGTGCAATTTTTTTACCTTCTAAAAATGAGGTTGCCGTTGCCTGCGGTGCCATCGGAATATCAATTTTCTTCATCAACCGGCGAAATTCTTCCCGATTTTCGGTAATTTCAATCGCCTTGATGTCCACACCGATAATTTGCACACCATATTCTTCCCAAATTCCGAGTTCGTTGCACTTAATCGCTAAATTGAGTCCGGTTTGTCCGCCCATTGTGGGCAACACGGCATCAATTTTGTGATTTTGCAAAATTTCGATAATACTTTCAGGTTCAAGTGGTTTCAGATACACATTGTCGGCAACCACCTTGTCGGTCATGATTGTTGCGGGATTGGAATTTATCAGCGTAACCTCAATTCCTTCCTCTCTCATTGACCTTGCTGCCTGCGACCCCGAATAGTCAAATTCACACGCCTGCCCAATCACAATCGGACCGCTCCCGATAATTAATACGGATTTTATGGAGTTATTTCTTGGCATTTTTTACAAGAATTTTGGGCGCAAATATAGGGAAAATTTGAGAAATGGAAATGGGGTATGTTGCTAAAAAAGCAAAGATTACCAAAAGAAAAAAGCAGGCGTGTTCATCATACGACAGACACGCCTGCTCGGTGTTTCTGGTTAGTTAACTTTCTACAAATTAAACGCCTCTTTGACTGCTGCGTAGTCAGACAAATCTACATCCGGATTTTTTATCAAACCGCTGGATTTGATTAAAACGGATTTGAAATAATATGTCAAACTAGAATTTAAGGTAAC
>JAITMT010000443.1 GCA_031277235.1 Tannerella sp. | reverse complement strand
TCTTTGTGAATATCACCGGCTTTAATCGTAATAATCGCCGTATTTTTCAGTTCCGGCAAATCGCCGATTGCCGGAAAACAATGATGCAATGTATTTTCGTCCGTCAATATAAAAATATTGTCGTATTTCTTTGATAACAAGAAATTTGACAACTCGGCGGCTATGTCTTTGGTTATGATTGTCATTTTTGTGAATTTTTATTTCAATTTAAGCCAACAGCGCTTTCAACTGTTTGATATTCAATATTTCTCCCTTATTTTTACGGAGGGTAATGATTTTATCCTGGATGATTTCCGACAGGGCGCGCGCCAGCGAAGGGCGTTCTATGCCGAAAAATCGCGACAGTTCGGTCTGATTCATCGGAAGCGAAAACGTATTATTGACGCTGCGCGTCAATATCAACTGCGCTAATTTTCCCTTTATCGTTTTGATATTCAGGAAATTAATCTTTTCCGTCAGAAAAAAGACCCGGTCTGCAACATGCCGCATAAAAGCGTTTGAAAAATCGGGATATTTCACAAAGGCATTTTGTAGCGAAGGTATTGATAATTTGAGTATTTCGCCGTCTTCAAGTGCAGTTACGGAGACCGGAATCCGGTTTCTGGAAGCAAAAACAAATGCGGCGGCAAGTACCTCGGGCGCCTTGATTACGTCTATCTGCAACGTATTTCCCGACGCCGAAAACATTTCGGCACGCACCGAACCCTTGAGTATGACGGGCAAATAGATGATTTCTTCGCCCTGCGTAAACAGTAAATCTCCTCTGTTAAAGGATTTTAGCCTCATATCCAGCGTCAACAAAAAATCGTCCTGCATGGATGCGGGAATCACATCGAAAACAGAGGTCGAAAACAGGGATTCTTTGATATTTTCTTGCATGGGACTAAAAAATCATCTTATATAAATTTCACATTTTCAAATATTTACCGCTATTTCGAGCGCCCTCTCAATCCCTTCGGCATTTTTGCCGCCAGCCTGTGCGAAAAACGGTTGTCCGCCGCCGCCGCCCTGAATTTCCTTGGCGGCTGTACGAATGATATTGGCGGCATTTAATCCACTGGTTACCAGATCTTCCGATAATAAAACCGTCAATGATGGCTTGCCGTCAAAAACAGAGCCTATGGCGACGAAAAGTTTCTCGGGCATTTTGTTGCGCAACATGAACGCAAGCGTCTTGATTTGTTCGGGCGAAAGCGTAAGAGTGCGTTTCACGACCGTTACGCCGCTGATTCCGTGAATTTCCTGCACTTGCTGCGTCCCAATGAGTCTGTCGCACATTTCGGAAATTTTCTCCTGCACAAAGGTTTCCACCTGTTTTTTCAATTCGGCGTTTTCTTCGATGGATTTTTGCACGGCAGCCACCAAATTCGGTGAATTATTGAAAAATTCCCTTAAATCGGAAATTATATCCTGCTGAATGTCAATCACATTCTCGACAGATTCGCCGGTAATTGCCTCGATTCGCCGAATACCCGCCGCAATCGAAGATTCGGAAATAATTCTCACCATTCCGATTTCGCCGGTCGAGCGAACGTGCGTGCCGCCGCAAAGTTCCACCGAACTGCCGAACTGCACCACGCGTACCGTCTCGCCATATTTTTCGCCGAAAAGAGCCATGGCGCCCATTTTTTTTGCTTCGGCAATCGGTACATTTCGCATTTCCTGCAAATGAAAATCATTTCTAATACGCTCATTGGCAAGATGTTCCACACGGTGTATTTCATCTTTCGTCATTTTTTGGAAATGCGAAAAGTCGAAGCGCAATACGTCGGGCGACACATACGAGCCTTTCTGTTCAACGTGTTTTCCAAGCACTTCCCGCAACGCCTCGTGTACGATATGCGTTGCCGAATGGTTCGCCTGCGTGGCGCGACGTTTTTTTACATCTATCTTCGCCAGAAACGTATCATTCACATTTTCAGGCAGTTTTTCCGCCAAATGCACCATCAGATTGTTTTCGCGTTTCGTATCGAAAATTATTGTCAATTGTCCATTATCCAATTGCCCGCTGTCACCCACCTGACCGCCCATTTCAGCGTAAAAAGGCGTTTTTTCCAGAACAATCTGATAAAATTCCCTGTTTTTCTGTTTTACTTTGCGATAGCGTAATATGTTGGTTTTCACCTCATAACTGTCGTATCCGACAAATTCCGTTTCGCCCTCGCGCAAAACGACCCAGTCGGCAGTTTCGACGGCTGCGGCATTGCGGGCGCGCTCTTTTTGCTTTGCCATTTCGACGTTGAAACCGGCTATATCAACCGTCATATTATGCTCACGCAGAATGAGTTCCGTCAAATCAAGCGGAAAACCGTACGTGTCGTAAAGCGTAAAAACGACTTCGCCTTTCAGCACGCCGCCTTCGGGCAAGGTCTGAATTTCCCTGTCCAACAGTTTGATGCCCGTTTCGAGCGTCCGCAGGAACGATTCTTCCTCCTCCTTCATCACTTTTTCAATAAGCGTTTGCTGCGCCCGAAGTTCGGGATAGGCGTCGCCCATGCTTTCCACCAAAGTAGGTATTAGCCTGTATATGAACGCTTCACGCTGGTTGAGAAACGTATAGCCATACCGTACCGCCCGCCGCAAAATCCGGCGAATCACATAGCCCGCCTTCGCATTGGACGGCAACTGACCGTCGGCAATCGAAAAGGCAATCGTGCGCACATGGTCGGCAATCACGCGCATCGCAACGTTTATCTGCTCGCTTTGAGTTTCTTTCACTTTATCTTCCAATAACAACGGATTCTTCACCTTTAACTATTTTTTTGCAAAAGTATTGATTATTTTTCAATTGCCCAAAAATATTTTGAGGTTGCGGGGTAAAAAGTTGGGATCAGGCATGTCTGTAGCCGGATGAGAAACATTCCCGACTCTGCCAAATCACCGGTTGTTGCTGTTATTTTTATAATGTATATCCCTATTCATACCCAAACATCTTTTCAATCCTGAAGGGATTGCATGTTTATAGAAAATGTCATATTTCACCCCCTGTTCGACTCCGAAGGAGTCGTATATTGATCTGAATGGTGTTTTCTATAAATATTTGAATCCTTCGGATTCATTATTGCACTATTTTAGGTATTTATACGGAGATTCATTATTTTTATTCATTAACCAGGCTTAAAATTTTCTCCTCCAATTCTTTTCCTCTCAAGTTTTTTGTAATGATAATCCCTGCGGTATCTATAAGAAGAGTAGTAGGATAACCATTTATTCCATACGTTTTTGTTATGTTATTTGCATCATCCGAAACAATTTGCGACCAGGTGAGTCCATATCTCTCGACCGCGTCTGTAAGCGTATTGAGCGGACTATCTCCCACTATTCCCACAATCTCGAATTTTGCCCTGTCAGTTTTTGAATATAACTCTTTAAGATGGGGAAATTCCTGTATGCACGGTCCACACCAGGTTGCCCAAAAATCAAGCAAGACATACTTTCCGCGTAAAATATCAGACGAAACGGGTGATTTTGTTGTAAATTCCTCCCCCTGAAAAGGATAAGACTTGTATCCTATTTGTGTGGAAAACAATTGTGTCTTCGGCAAATCGGTTTTTTCCAAAACGAGCGTGCTTTTGTTGGTGTTTACTCCCATAATCTTAAAGATTTCATTCTGGATTTCAACGTATTCATTCTTCCTGTAAATGTCTTCTACCGCGACTTTATCTCCGCTTTTCAGACTGTCGAGAAAAGCAATATCAATGTTTGCATAAGATAAATTTGTAGAGCCTGAAGAAACAGCAATTTGCTTTCCTTTGTATTGAGTTGTCGCATATTGGGCAAAGTTGTACATAAACCTATTCATTTGATTATAGAACATGACAAAAAGCGGAACACTGACAGGCACGGTTTTATTGTGGACAAAAGTTTCAAAAGAAACATTGACTGCCTGCGCCTGTGCTATTGAATCTCTATTGGCATCACTATCAACCGAAGCCATATCAAGAGGTATGAATAACCCGTCATCACTTAAATCAAGATTGTTGTTCGCATCTATTGCAATTTTCACAATTCCTTCCGAATCTTTTCCATAAGCAAACGCAATTTTAGTTTTTATGGGAATTTTCGACAGGCTTAATGTGTCGGGTGTCCAATTCCACGACTTTTGTAATTCTGCATACCGGTCTTCCGTGATATTACCCAATAAATAATTCTGATAGACAGATTGATTGATGTTTGATTCTATATCGCCAATTTGTATATCGGTTAAACCCTCCGGTAACTTCGACACTTTCAGGTAGGTTTTATACCATGGATTATCCGTATTTTCCGTATAGGGAGAAATTCCTCCCAATGCCATACGAAATGGTCCATAACCATTTTGCATGGTTAATGGGAGTTCTACGGTTTTGTCTTGCGAACAACTTAATAAATTGATTGACAATAAGATAATTGCTGTGATTTTCCGAGATTTCATATTGCTTAAATTATAATTACGCACAAAAGTACAACAATTTTTCATATTTGCATAAAAAACGACCTTTTTTTTTATTTTTCGGCTTTTTCAAGTTTCTCCAATTCTTCAGCCGCTATCAATTTTACATGCTTCGGTATTTTATCCGCATCTTTATAAACTCTGTCCAGCGTTTTGGTTTTCATTTGCGCAGGTATCTGATAAAATCGGCTGTTTCCATAAACTTTCCATCGCTGTTTTTTCGTTCTTTCGCCAGTTCCAATTCATCGTCTTCTTCTTCTTCTTCGTCATCCTCAACACGGGTAATGATAAAGATATTTTTACCCCGCTTGATAAAAATCTGCTCATTAACAGCCATATCAAAATATTTTTTCTGATTGGCGTTAAATTCCTCTGTATTTACGACTGTCATGGCGTCAAAATTTTTACTTTTTAACCGTTTAACGCTGCAAAGATAATCATTGTTTTTGAAACGGAAAACCGGGCTGTCTCAAAAGTGTTTTTTACCGCAAAGTTCACAAATTTTAATACGATGATGGGCAATATATTGAAAACCTTACGTCCTTTACGGTAAGGATTTCCAGTGTTTTTCCCTTATCCTGAACAGTTTGCGTCCTTCCGGTCAAAACGGTGTATTATCAAAGTTACCGTTCGCCCAAGTCCAGATACATCATCTGGAAAAAGGCTTTCGCTTCTTTTTCCATAGCCGGGTCGCCGGTCCGTTCAAGCGTTTTTTGCTGATTATTATCGTATAAGAAAACGCTTGACGTGTCCATCATGCAAAAGCCGTTTACATACGAATAAAATGAAAACTTATGGCTCTGCGGCTGTAACATGTCCTTACTGAACCTGAAACCGGCATAATCTATGTGAAGTTGTGACAGAAGTGTCGCAGCCAAATCATTTTGCGAACCGTAATCTGAAACGATTGCCGGTTCCCTGACGGCTCCTCCTGTCCAGATCATCGGGATATGAAAACGTATCTTTTCATAATTATCCGTTCCCTGCGGGTAACTCTGCATGGCATGATCGGCTGTAAAAATGATTAATGTATTATCCCATAAACCGGTAGATTTCAGGTTGGCAACAAACCGTCCGATACATTCGTCCGTATAGTTGACCGCATTCAAAAACGGGACATCAAATAATCGGGTCGGTACATCAAACGGCTCATGGCTGCTTAGCGTTAAAATGACTTTCAGAAAAGGCTCGTCCGGTTTTGTTTCGACGAGGTCGCGATATGCCCTGTCAATAACCGGACCGTCCGGGACACCCCATTTGGTCAGCCGCTCCCTGACCGGAAAATTCCTGTCCGAAACAATGTCCCGAATCCCGCATGAACCCACAAAATAGGAACGCATGTTGGCAAAATTCACATCTCCTCCATAATATAAAGTCTGATTTTCGTATCCGGCTGCCCTCAAATATCTGGGGAATGCAGGCAGCCGCTCCGTCTTTTTCGGATATTTCAGTACGGCTATCGTGGGATGCGCCGGATAGCCGCTCAGGATTGACGTCAAAGCCCTGTCCGTACGAAACGAGTTTGCAAAAAACCGGTCAAACAGGATACCCTCCCTGGCAAAACGCGCCATATTGGGCGCAACGGCAGAATCAACGGCTACATCGTATGAAAAACTTTCGAGCATGAAGAGGATGATGTTTGGACGGTCAATCCGTAGCAGGGAAGGTCTGTCGGCATTTTCCGGCTTTTTGGTTAACCCGTAAAAAATCTGTTGAGCCTCGTCCCTGTCATAAAATTGGTATTGCGACTCGAAATGATCATTTTTGTTCAGCAAATAGAGAAAATTAAAGATTGGATTGATGGCTGCATGATTCAGGAACATGCGGTTACTGAAATAGGCGCGGCTTACGTTCATCGTCGAGACGGTTATTCCTCCCCTGATCGGTAAAAACAAAGCGCCTGTTAACAGGAGAAGTATAAGACTTGAGTATATCCGGTTTCGGGGGACGGTTAGCCGGTTGAACAATTTTCGGATAGAAAATCCGTATCCATAATAGAGTAAGACGGTGAATACAAGGACAATCAATATGCCGAGAATCCACTCCCGAATTGTTCCGCTTGCTACGGCTTCGCCGGGATTTCCGAGATAAAACAGAACAACAGGGTCCAAATGAAATCCCCAATGTGGATAGAGGATAACGTCTATGGAAGTGATTATCGCAATGATAAACAGCATGATACTGAAATATACGGTCATTACCGTTTCCGGCGTTTTTACCCGCACCCAAACCGACGCAATGATTAGCAAAGCCGGAAGAATTGTCAAATAGCCGCTCAGCGACATGTCAATGGGCAATCCGTGATACAGAATCTGTAACAAATCCACCGTGCCGACTTCCCCGTTTGCTCCCCCATTCATCAGAACAAAAAGTATCTTCTGCAGAAGGAAAACAAGAATAAAAAAAACGAATATGTTGAATATGAGAATAATACGTTGTTTCATAAATATTTTAGAATATGCTGCTCCCTGTTGGCAAGACCGAAAATTGCCGGTTTTCAGTGATGCCTTGCCGGTTTAACGCTGCAAAATTATAACATATTTTTCAATTGGCAATCTTTTGATTGATTTTTCTTGAGGAAAAGGCGCTGTTATTCATACGTGAATTCAATGAAATAAGAACCATCATCAAAAACAGCTGTTGCAGAGGTTACATAGCCGTCACTGTCAAACTCATAATTGAAATCAACACGATAATCAGGATCGTAAGTGAGGCTTTCCATGAGATTTCTGGAGGGTTTTCCTAAAAAACCATTCACATAACCTATATAGCAGAGAGAATTACTCATCATTATATCATCTATTGAGGGACCGTCAAATTCAATCAAGAACGGAAACAGTTCACTGATGAAACTTTTATCCGGTTTATTTGTATAAGAAAATAATATATCGTCATCCAAACGTACTAAATTGCCGTTTTCCCAAACAAAATTTGAATAATCAAAATCATCAGAATGGTTATCTAAATATATACCCAGTAGATATCCATCACCGTACAGGAGAGGTTTTTGCCGTTGGGTAGGTGCTTGTATAAAATAATCATAATAAGAATAAAGAAAAGAGGTTGCCAATCCATTATTATCAAGTGTAAATGAATATAAATCTTCATACCTGTATTCATCATCATCTTCATAACCAATCAAAGCCATTGTAACTTTATTATTTTCATTCATCACCGTTAAAGTATCGTGATGAGTCATCCGGTAGCCACTTGAAAACTGTTCATAAAGCACCATTTCAGAGATTCTACCTTCGGTATCATATTTGAATCTAAATTCATTCGTAATACCGTTAGATACAATGCGACAGCTTGTAATTCTCTTATCACCACTTTGAGAATTGCCGTTGCCATCATTGGGATTAACAAGAGCGTCTGTGCAGGCAGTCATTATCAGGACTGCAAAAATCAATAATTTTTTCATATCTTTTTATGTTTTAAAATGCGTAACCGAGATTTATCATGAAAGAGTTAAATTTGATAGCCTCATCGTCTTCGTAAGTGTAGCCATTCAGATTCGACAAACCGAAATCATTGGCTATTCCGATGTAGAAGCGGTCGAATTCTACGCCGCCACCGATTGTCATGCATAGATTGAAACGTTTCAATTCCGAATCGCCATCGTCATCTTTTTCGTATAAATTATCGGAGTCGCTATCCTTGTCTCCATCGTAAGTCTCCGTATATTTGCTTTTTGCCGACAGTCCCACTCCCAGGGTCGGTCCTGCATGAAATTTGATTCTTGCGTTGCTTTCGTCGGAAAGCCAAAATCCAACTGTCAAATATGCAGGGAGTTGCAACTCATAAATGTTTATTGACTCCGTATATTTATAATCGTCATCCTTTTCAGAATATCGCGCTCCCCGCGTGTTCAGCAGAAGTCCTGTCTGAAAGCCGAGAATGTCGTTGAAAGGAACTTCGCCGAGAATACCCAGATTGAAACTTATTTTTGACCCAAAATCGTCGAAATCATCATCACCTTCATGATTTATCGTATTGAAATTCAGTCCCGCACGGAAGCTCCACTGCATGGAACGGCTCACCTGATTGTTGTACCAGTCGGTTACGGACGGTTGGTTGCGGCTCGATCTGTTGCCACGGTCATAGTAGGCGTCATATCCGCCGTCATCGTCATAGTAGCGTTGGGACGAAACACGGCTGTTGCTATTGCGGGACGGGCGGCGGTCGGTGTCGTAGTCGTCTTCATATTCATCATACTGCTGCCTTCTGGCATTGCGGGATGCAGGTTGAGTGCGGCGGTTGTCGTTGTAGTCGTCTTCGATGTACTCATCCTCGAAATAATCCGTGTAGCCGTCTTCGTAGCGGATTGATGAGACCTCACGGACGGGAATGAAATAAGTCGCTCCGTTCGGATTGCTGTACTGTTTGTACCTGACTTTGTCGTCGGTTACTTCCGTAACGATGGCTCTGATGCGTTTGTTGTTCCTGGTAACAATTACGTCCTGCGCCTTCATTGCGCCTGCGAATGTGATTAAACACCCGATAAAAATCAATAATTTTCGCATAAATATTCCCTTATAATCTAAAATCCTACTCTTCCGGCTTTTCGGACTCGCCCCGTTTTTTGAATGGTCTCCGGACTCCATTGCTCGCTTGCTGTTTTCAACAGATAAATTTCTTTCTTTACTAGTCATAATCTATTTATTTATAATTTGTTATTCCTCTTCTAGTTTGGATTTGGACAATAAAAATAGCGTGGAAACAACCTGTCTGAGTATCAGGTTACCACGCCTATCATTCCGGCAAGTTGTCCCACGCCGCATACACGGCGTTTCGCCAACCTATTCTCGAATGATAGCCCATGTAAAATGGGTTAAAGTGGTAAAATGATACTCAAGATATAATAGTAGCAAATCGCTATTTTAAAATATGTCTCAATTGCACCTTCGGGCGCTTTGTTTTTTACTTCATTTGTTTCTCCTTATAATCTAGTTTAATAATCTGTTCTATGTATGCCGTTTGGACGTTACTTCAAAGTTTATGCAACAATTTATCCTGTCTGCTTTCTTAAACGCCAGGAATCGCTTATACTCTGCCTGAGACATCTCTACGGTCTTTTTTTGCATTGTTTATTTTCTTCTTTGTAATTTTTCGCGTCAAAGATAATACTTTTTTTTGAAACAACAATGAAAATTGCATGTTTTTTCTGATTTTTTTTTCTGCTGTTTTGTTTCTATTAAAAAAATATATACTTTTGCAGTATAATTTAGGGATAAAAAATAAATAACTTGTAACTGTTTGAATTTCCGGACCCGCATCCCGTTAGGGGATGCTTCCCTGACGGGATGCAATTGTGGGGGGCTTATTCCCTTCTACCGAGCGATACATCCCTCCGGGATGTAAGTTGCATAAAATTTCAATCATTTTTTTAAAGTATTATAAGTTGTTTATTTCGCATGTCTTACGACGGGATGAAAATCAAAACATGCTTACTCGAGATGCTGCAATAGATACGGTCAGACGTTATGCCGACGAGATTGAGGCGAAAGGCGTCGTCCTTAGGGAAGTGATTCTGTTTGTTTCCTTTGCCAGGGGGACGCAACATGAATGGTCGGATATTGACGTGGCTCTGGTTGCCGATAATTTTACCGGCTCTCCTGCCGATCATGACTTGTTTCCCCGTATCGGAATAAAGAAGCCTTATATCCGCATCGAATCGAAAACCTACCCGACAGAATATTTCCGAAAAGGAGATCCTTTCATCGAGGAAATCAGGAAAACAGGGATCGTGGTATTGGAAAAGTGAATTTTCCGATACATTGCTTCGGAGTCGGGAGGGTTTATGTTGCTTTTTCGGGTGGTTTTCTTCTGTTTGGAGTGAAAAATCAGTTACTTCGTCCCCGTCATGATTCCGGCGTCGGCGTCGGAGTTCCTGATTCGTTCAATTGCATTTGCATTATTTTGTATTTCGCATACAGCGAAACTTCGTTATTAGATTCAGTGTTTACTAAATCTCCTCTTTTGAATGATTATAAAAATAATTCATCGCTGGGATACTTTCCTCAAAAATACAAACATTTTTTTCTCTGCAAAATGTATCAATTTCAGATAATTCTTTTTCTACATTCACTTCTTCAATTGGCATATCATTAAAACAATGCCAATCTGTTAGTTTAGACACATAGTCTTTTGGAAAAGTTCCCAAACGGTCTTTAATATAATCATCAACACGGATTCCGCTTGCAATAACGGCATTGCAAAATTTATATGATTTTTCAAGAATTTTCAAATATTCTTTTGTTGGAATAAATGCGTCTGGATAAATTGGACGTAATGTAAGAAATGTGATGATATCATTTTCATACAACTGTTTTACAAACTCTATCCTTTTTTCAGGATTTGGAATCTTATTGCTGGGTTCTATTTTTTTATATGATTCATAGGCTGATATAGAAACACATGCAAAAAGCAATTTACCAGACTCTTTCATTAATTTAGTCAGATTACTTACCCTCAAAACTTGCGCTTCATTAAATATATTCCTCGTTGTAAAAAGAATATGACATCTAAATTCTGAAAACAATGCTTCAACCAAGTCTAACCCATCATTAGGATTTTCAAAATTTTCTTTGTAACCTGATACATAAATAATATCAAACTTATTTTTTCTTTTGAGGTTATTTATTATACTTTCTATCGAAAAAAAATCTTCAGACTGAAAATTTCGACTAAAAGTGTAACAGTGCAAACATCGAAAAGAACATTTGCCTCCAAATGAAACAAATACTCTATTTTCTTCTGTTAAATTTTCAATCATATTCATACCAATATCATCTATTTGTTAAACCTAATTTGTCTTCACCACTGTCTGTTTTATGTTCACCTTTTCCAAAATATAATTTAGAATCCCAGTTAATTCTGAATTTTTCAAATTTATTACATTTAAACGTTATTTTAATAATTTTTGTCTTAGTGACAATATCATAGTTTGATTCCATATCATATCTTGTATCAGAAATTTCCTTAGGAATTCCATCAAGAGTTGATAGCAACTCAATTTTATCAACTAAGTTTGTAGAAGTGTCTATTTTATACTTAAGTTCGACTACGAGAGGTTCTTGAAAAAACGAAACGTGTCTATTTATATAACTACCCCATAATTTTACGGGAACACTATACCCATATTTAACCTTTATGGTATCGTATTCTTCTAAAATTAGTTTAGATTTGTCGGTTGGTTCAAAGTAAATAGTAAAAGGTATATAGTGCCCTAGATCTGCTATCGAATCTACCTTTATCTCCTTTTCTTCACTCCAGACCTTACCATCATTTTTTGATATTGAAATACTTGCTTTTACGCCTAATTTTTCCCAAGAGATCATATTTTTTTTAAGGGCATAATATTCTTTCGCATATTCGCTATTAGTAAGAAATTTATTTGCATAAAATTGTGCTTCATATTTTGTAACAAGTCCCGTTGTTGAAATAATCTTAAATTGTTTTTCAAATTCAAATAAATATTTTCTATTTACTTTGTCGAAAGTAATTAACAAGTAATTATATGTTGGTTGTAAGCCACGATATGCTTCATTGATTAAAAAATTAACTGTTTCAGAGAGAGCATTTATTTTATCATCTTGCTTTTTAAGGTATGATATTATCTTACTTTGAAATTGTTGAAATATGTCTTCTATTGATTCAATCGCTTGATTCGCATACTTTTGATTTTCATTTTCAAAAATCTTTTTATCAGATTTTGCTTTAATTGCTTTTTCAAATTTGGAAACACAATTTTTATGATACGTCTCTCTATAGGGATTATTGATAAGTTGATTATTATCAGAAAACCTACATAAATGAGAATATGAGAGTTCTTTTATATCAGGAATACCATAATCACTGCCTTGGGGAACAAAAAATTGTCGTTTAGCGAGCTCTTCCCATTGAGTAATGTCACAATCAGATAAAAGGATAGGCAAGAAAATAAAACCGTCTTCTTCGCTCTTTTGTAAGAAATTTAAAAATTCTTGATTTTCTATATAATCGGAACTCAAAAAGTTTGCACTAACTAAGAGAATTGCGGCATCACATTTTTTTATTTCCTCTTGTATGACTTTATGCCACAAAGCACCAACAGGAATTTCTTTATCACTCCATATCTTCCATTTTAGATTTTTTGAAGATTTTGAATGACTTTCTATTCCTTCTTTAAAGACTCTGAAATAAGCATCATCTTTATGAGCGTATGAGATAAAAATTTTTGTTTCGTCCATTTGCTTTTTTTTTATTTTCTTTTATATTCAACACTTTATTTAAAATCTCTTTTTCGTCTGCTACTATGGGAGTAACTTAGATTGCAAGCCACGGATCTAAGAACTCTTTTTCATCAGTTTGTAATAATTTTACTATAATAACTCGTTTGCGTTTGACATATCTCTTACCTTTTGCTATTTTACAATAGAATACCATATCTATTTCTAATATCGCAACATATTATATTTGAGATATTTAGCATTCCTCTCACAATTACTTTGTTTTTTCTGTAAAACATCATTTTATTAGAAATATCTATATTTTGATATATCTTTGGCAAAGGTACAACTTTTTTCAGAATTGATGTTTTTTGTCTCCAGAAATTTTTCAACAAGTCCCTCATATAACATGCAAATCTTAAATATACGCATATTTCTTAATTGATAGATCTCCTTTTTTTATAAAAAATATCCTCATAAATATCTGTAAATCATTTGTTTATAATCATATTTCATAATATATACATTAATATATCATGCACAAAAGTACAACAATTTTTCATACCCACAACACTTTTCCCGAAATATTTAGAACTGGTTATTTCGTCCCCGTCATGATTCCGGCGTCGGCGTCGGAGTTGTCCAGACGCTTGTCGGCGGCGCTGTATTTGCGTCCGAAGTTGAGGTTGAGCGAGAAGTTGAAAACGATGATCTGACCGAAATCGTGCGTATAGAGTTTGGATTCGTAGGGCGTCAGGGCGGAATAGTTGTTGTAGCCCTGCGTATATTCCTTCGTGAAGGGATTGAACACGTTTATGCCTGCTCCCCATTTGGGCGTGTTGTAGCCGGCTGAAAGGATGATCAACTGTTCGCCCAGGTTGAGCGCTTCGCCCCAAAAACTGTTCCAGCGCGTGTAGCCTTCCGCCTGGAATGTCCAGTGTTTCCAGTTCGCCATCAGGGAGCCGCGCAGTTGCCAGTTGTTGTAGGTGTGCGAATAGTCGGTTCCCAGGCTGGCGTAGCGGTTGAAGCGGGGCGTCAGGCTGAGCGTGACATGCTCCTTCCACGGCTTGATTCTCAGCGTCAGTTCCGAATGGAAACGGTGAAACGCCTTCTGGTTGATGTTGGTGTGGACGAAAATG
>JAITMT010000383.1 GCA_031277235.1 Tannerella sp. | reverse complement strand
GGACGACATCGTGGTTTGCGCCAATTTCAACTGCCCCGGTCAAATCGTGATTTCGGGCACGGGAACGGGCATTGACAGGGCTTGCCAAATGCTGACCGAAGCAGGCGCAAAGCGTGCTTTGAAACTGAAAGTCGGCGGCGCTTTCCATTCTCCGTTGATGGAGCCAGCCCGCGAAGAATTGGCTGCCGCCATCGAAACGACAAAATTCAACAAACCGGTATGTCCTATTTATCAGAATGTTACGGCACTGCCTTCAACAGAACCTGACGTGATAAAGAAAAATCTCATCGCGCAACTGACGGCTCCCGTTCGCTGGACGCAAACTGTCCGCAACATGATTGCCGACGGAGCCGACCATTTCGTGGAACTCGGACCGGGAAAAGTGTTGCAAGGGCTTATTTTGAAGATAGATAACTCCATCACTGCAGAAAGTTATCAGGAGAAAATAACGACAGACTGAGAATGCAGAAAGACAACATATTATATTCAAAAAACACACTTGAATTTGTAACGGTGGCGGTGGAATTTTGCGCGTTTCTGGAAAATACGGCAAAATATGAACTGATACCTTTTATTGACAAGGCTGTCAGGCTGTTACCGTTACTCTATCTGAAAACAACTTTGCTGGATATTACCGAAACATCTGAAAAAGAGGAATTTGAAGATGCGCCGGAAAACTTCATTGACGAGGAAACCTATGAAGTGGTGCGACTTCGGATCGCGGATTTACTGGGGGAATACGACACTTTTCTCGACACGTTTCATCCCGACATCCGATACAGCGACACTCCGATTGTCGTAACAGTTTCCGAAAATTTGGCTGACATGTATCAGGATATCGGGAATTTTGCGGCGCAGTTTCGTCAAGAGAATGAGGAAGTTATGAAAAAATCGCTGATATTGTGCGAAGAAAATTTCAGACTGTACTGGGGGCAAAAACTGCTCAATGCGTTGAAGGCGCTCCATGTGGTAAGATTCAATGAAATTGATATAATAAACTGACATTATGACGTTTGCAAATGTAATAACGAAGGAAGAAATCCGGCGTATGCCACGCGAAAGATTTGAAGGTAAGATAGTTGTGGTTGAAACGGCAGAAAAATTAAACGAAGCCATCGCCTATCTTTCCGCCTGCAAGGAAATAGGTTTTGACACCGAAACGCGTCCCAGTTTTTCAAAAAAGACACATTATAAAATGTCGTTATTACAGTTTTCCGATAATGATAAATGCTTTTTAATCAGGCTAAACAAGTTTGATAAAATGCCTGTTGAACTGGAGGATTTTTTGAAAAATGACAGTATCAGGAAAATCGGGCTTTCGCTTCGGGACGATTTCCACGGACTGCATTTTGTTACGCGGGTTTCGCCCGATAATGTGGTGGATTTGCAAAAATACGTGAAACAGTTTGGAATTGAGGAGATGAGCCTGCAAAAAATCTATGCCATCCTGTTTGGCAAAAAGATTTCAAAGCGGGAACGGTTGACTAACTGGGATAGCGAGAGGCTTACGGAGGCTCAAAAAATGTATGCGGCAATTGACGCCTGGGCGTGCTTGAGGATTTATCAATATCTGGAAGGAAACAGGTGATATACAGCAAATTATACTTGAAACCCAAAAAGGAAGAATCGCTGTTGCGGTTTCATCCCTGGGTATTTTCGGGGGCGATTGCCAAAACGGAAGGAACATTGCAGGAGGGTGATATTGTGGAAGTTTACAGTTCCGACCATCGTTTTCTCGGCGTCGGGCATTATCAGATAGGCAGTATCGCCGTCAGAATCCTGTCTTTTGCGCAAACGCCGATTGACAGTAACTTTTGGGCGGACAAAATTTACACTGCGTATAAAATGCGGCAATCTCTTGGTTTAGTGGATATTGAGAAGAATAATATGTACAGGTTGGTGCATGGCGAAGGCGATATGCTGCCCGGATTAATCATTGATATTTATGCACAAACGGCTGTTATTCAGGCTCATTCCGTCGGGATGCACCATGCACGGAAGCAGATTGCGGATGCAATCGTAAAAATATTTGATAATCAGATAAATAGTATCTATTACAAGTCGGAAGGTACCTTACCGTTCAAAGCCGGTTTGCAGGAAGAAAACGGATTTCTGTTTGGAACGGAAAATACGGACGCTTGCGTGGCAACCGAAAACAGACTTAAATTCCTGATAGATTGGAAGAAAGGTCAAAAAACAGGCTTTTTCATTGATCAGCGGGACAATCGCAGTTTACTCGAAAAATATGCCCTAAATCGCTCTGTATTAAATATGTTCTGTTATACGGGCGGCTTTTCGGTCTATGCGTTGCAGGGCGGTGCTTCGTCGGTTCATTCGGTGGACAGTTCGTCTCATGCCGTTTCGCTTGCCGACGAAAATGTAGCCCTCAATTTTCCCGACGATACGCGCCACCGGTCTTTCGCCGAAGAAGCTTTTGAGTTTATGAAAAACATTGATAATCAGTACGATTTGATTGTTTTGGATCCGCCTGCATTTGCCAAACACAGGGATGCCCTGCGAAATGCATTACGCGGATATCAAAAACTGAATGCCATAGCAATCAGTAAGATACGAAAAGGCGGAATTTTGTTTACGTTTTCCTGCTCGCAAATCGTCAGTCGGCAGGATTTTCGCTTAGCCGTGTTCAGCGCGGC
>JAITMT010000374.1 GCA_031277235.1 Tannerella sp. | reverse complement strand
AAATGAGTTACACAATAAACAAATCATTACATGAATAGTGAATGGCGATCGTTATACATTAAATATCAAAGGTAACCCTTGCGGTTGCCAATGTGAAAAATAGGGGCAACCGCGACGGTACCCCCTATTTTTTAAGTTTAATATACATGTTTTGTTATACACATAATAATAAAATATTTACACAAATCAGTAGAAAAACTGTATGGGAAGAAGGGGCACGGGAGTGTCTTTTCTTTCTTTTAAAGCCCCTCCAGCCTCTCCCCACAAGAAAAAGAAGATTAAAAACCTCAGGGAAGAGGGCATACACGATACATATTATGAACAGCGTAATACTCCCAATCGCAAAGATGGATAACCGCGAAGTTGGGTTTATCACCAACAGCATGAATGATTTTTACATCCGAACCATTGGTTTTTAAGCGAGCCGGATGGATAGCCGGTCTGATAAATCCGGTTTATAATATGTATCGTTATGAACAGATTGTGAGATTAAAAAAATATTGACAACAATATTTGAAATACAATGGTTATAGCGAAGAAGGAACAAGAAAAGAGATCATGGAAACAATTAATAAGTTGTTGTGATGTTCTGTGCCTAACTCTGCTTTTGTGTTGATGACTCTGAAATTGCAATTGTTACTTGAATTTATAATTTCTCACAATTTTTTTGTAATTTTGTGCCGATAAAACGGTAATATTATGAACATATACGATGAATTGGAGAAACTTAAGGAGTTTCTGGATAGCGGCGCTATCACGCAGGAAGAGTATGAGCGTGAAAAAGAGCGTATTCTGCAACAACAGGATCCGTATCAGGGTCAGTATCAGGAGAAAAAGGATAGCGCGTGGGATTTGGGCATAGACGAAAATACGTTTGTAGCCCTGTTGCACGCTTCGCAGTTTATTTCTGCATTTATTATTCCATTGATTATATGGCTTTTATATAAGGATAAAAGTCCGAAAGTGGATGCGGCGGGTAAAAATATCCTCAATTTTGAAATCAGTTTTACCCTGTATTCTGTCGTTTTGTTTTTGACGATTATTGGCAGCATTTTGTTGCCCATACCATTGGTTATCATGTTCGCTTTCATTATAATAGCGATCGTAAAAGCCGTGAACGGCGAGAATTGGAAATATCCGCTATCCATCAGATTTTTGAAATGATGATGAAGAAATATATCCTGGATATGCGCGTGGTGGAGAATGTCAGGCTTCACGACCGTTATTGTTTATTGAAACTTACTGACAATAAGAGACTTCCCGAAATATTACCCGGTCAATTTGTGCAGGTCAGGGTGGATGGTTCGGATCAAATATTCCTCCGCCGACCGATTTCGGTGAATTACGTTGATAAAGAGACCAATACGCTGTGGCTACTCGTACAGATAGTAGGCGAAGGAACACGGAAAATGGCGGAACGGATTTCGGGAGACACTGTCAATCTGATACTTCCGCTTGGAAACGGATTTTCGGCGCCGGCTCAAAATTCCGGTATTTTACTGATTGGCGGCGGAGTCGGGACGGCGCCTCTGCTGTTTATGGGTAAGATGCTGAAAAACAGCGGTTTTACACCGGAATTTCTATTGGGTGGGCGTAGCGCGAATGATATTATGCAAATTCCTGAATTTGAGCAGTTTGGAAATGTTTATCTGACCACCGAAGACGGTTCGGCAGGCGAAAAAGGTTTCGTTACCCATCATTCCGTTTTGGGCAAAAAAAAGTTCGACAAAATATATACCTGCGGTCCGAGACCCATGATGATGGCGGTAGCAAAATATGCTAAGAATCAGAATATTGACTGCGAAGTTTCGCTTGAAAATATGATGGCGTGCGGTTTTGGCACCTGTTTGTGCTGCGTGGAAAAAACCGTCAGAGGCAACGTTTGCACCTGTACGGAAGGACCTGTTTTTAACATCAATCAACTGAAATGGCAGATTTAACAACTAAAATAGGCGATTTAACGCTGAAAAATCCGGTGATGACCGCGTCCGGAACGTTCGGTTACGGTACGGAATACGCTGA
Organism: Tannerella sp.; assembly: GCA_031277235.1. Classification (GTDB taxonomy): domain Bacteria; phylum Bacteroidota; class Bacteroidia; order Bacteroidales; family Tannerellaceae; genus Tannerella. The sequence continues at coordinate 9,455 of JAITMT010000374.1, read as the reverse complement.
TTTTTTTGATATTGCGCAATTGGGCGGTATCGTTGTCAAAGGTACGACCGTCGAACTGCGCGAAGGAAACGACTATCCGCGCATGGCGGAAACGCCGGCAGGTATGCTGAATGCCGTAGGGCTTCAAAATAAGGGAGTTGATCATTTTATCCGGGAAATTTATCCGGCGATTCGCGGAATTGACACGCATTTTATTGTCAATGTAAACGGTTCTACAATAGATACTTACATTGAATGTGCAGAGAAAATCGCTGACTTGGAGTTTATTCCGGGAATCGAACTGAATATTTCGTGTCCGAACGTGAAGGAAGGCGGCATGTTGTTTGGCGTGTGCGCTTCGTCGGCGGCGGAAGTAGTGCGGGAGGTACGGAAAGTATATCCTAAAACACTGATAGTCAAACTTTCACCCAACGTTACGGATATTGCGGAAATAGCGATTGCCGTCGAATCGGAAGGCGCTGATTCCGTGTCGCTTATCAACACGCTGCTCGGAATGGCGATAGATATTGAGCGGAGAAAACCGGTTCTCTCGACCGTAACAGGAGGATTATCAGGACCGTGCGTGAAGCCTGTGGCGTTGCGGATGGTTTGGCAAACGGCGCACGCCGTGAAAATTCCGGTTATCGGGATGGGCGGAATCTGTTCGTGGCAGAATGCGGTCGAATTTCTGTTAGCCGGCGCAACTGCCATACAGGTAGGTACTTACAATTTTATAGACCCGACCGTTTCGCTGAAAATAATTGACGGAATCAATGCTTATTGCGATAAAAACGGGTTTCGATCGGTGAATGAGTTGTTAGAGTGTAGAGTTTAGTTATTAGTGTTTAGAGTGTAGTTGTTTTATGATGAAGTATCTATTTTTTATATTGCTGTTTGTCAGTTGTTTGGCGGGTGCGCAAAACATTGAAATTCCCGATGCGGAGTTTCAGCGGTTTTTGCTGGAACATTTTGATTCGGACGGCGACAGGACGATTTCCCGCATCGAAGCCCAAGCCGTTACGCGGATGAAAATTCCTGCTGAAAAAATTTCGTCAATCGTTGGTATTGAGTATTTTACGTCGCTCGAAGAACTGGATTGCACGCCGACCAATCACTTCGACAAGGGAAAATTGTCACAGTTGGATTTACGGGAAAATCCTGCTTTGAAGAAATTGTATTGCAATAACAATCAAATAGTTATTCTTGATTTGAGTCAAAATTCGCAACTGACCGATTTGCATTGTCAAAACAACCGGCTGGAAAAATTGGATTTATCTCACAATCAACAGATTGAAGAATTGATATTTGACAATAATCTCATTGATTCCATTGATTTGGGGAACAATCGAGAATTGACTTATTTGAGTTGCAGCCAAAATAATTTGACGGCTTTGAATATTGATAACTGCGAAAATCTGCGATATCTCGACTGTTCGGATAATGAATTGAAAACGTTGAATATCAGCAATAATCGGGAGTTATTGCGGCTTTATTGCAGCCATAATAAACTGACGGTGCTGGACGTTAGTAACAATCCTCAATTAACCGATTTGGATTGTGCTGATAATCAATTGACTGCGTTGGATATAAGCCGGAATCCGAAACTTACGGAGTTGGAATGTAGTATCAACAAACTGACTGTCTTGGATTTGAAGAATAATGAGGCGCTGGAATATGTGTATTGTAACGCAATGCCTGCGTTGGAATCCATTTATTTATCTGATAATAACCGGGTTAAAAAGATCAGTTATTCCAAGGAAAAAACGCAGTTGTATGGTGTTATCAGTGATTTGGACACGGATTTGGCATACACGGATACGCCTGTTGCTGAGGATGTTGGGAAGCGTGGAAAGGTGAAGGAGGCGAAGGCGAAGGCAAAGGCAGAGGCGAAGGCGGGAAAGGATGAGGAGGCAAAGGCGGGGAGCAGGAATGTTGCGGACGCGCGCAGGGCTACGGGAAGCGCCGGTACCAACGTCGGCGAAATCAGGCGAATGGCGGAATCCAATCGTAACTATCTGGAAAACAAGGCGAAAGAGAAAGAACAAAAACGCGAAGCGCTCAGCGCTTTTGCCGGTCAAATCGTTTTTCCCGATAGCGCTTTCAATCAGTATGTTACGGATAATTTCGACAGAAACGGCGACGGCGGCATTTCGGGACAGGAAGCGCGAAACGTCCGTGAAATGGATTGTTCCAACTTGAATATCAAATCTTTGGATGGCATAGAATATTTTACTGGATTGGAAATATTGGTCTGCCGCAAAAATGAAATTCGCGAATTGGACTTGACTTTCAATCCGAATCTGACTGCGCTCGATTGCGGAAACAATAAATTGAACCGGTTGGAAATATCTGATAATAAATTGCTTACAACTTTAAATTGCTCCAATAACAACCTCGTTGTGATGGACGTGAGCCACAACACGGCTTTGACGGAATTGCTTTGCTACAACATTCGGTTGATAGAATTGGACGTAACCCAAAATATGGAATTACAAACGCTGGATTTCGGTTATAACCATTTAGAAACCATGAATTTAAGCGCTAACAAAAATCTCGTTTCACTGTTTTGCAACAACAATAAACTGAAAAACGCGGACTTCTCGCCGCTTCAAAAATTGCAGAAATTGGACTGCGCCGGCAACCTGTTTGCTTCGATTGACGTCAGCGGAAATAAAATGCTTCTGGAATTGAATTGCAGTAATAATCAACTGACTAACATCAATGTCTGCGCTAATCCCGTGATTAATACGCTGGATTGCGGTAATAACCTGCTGACTTCCATGGATTTCGTATGCAGTAAATCGCTCGAAAACCTGTATTGCTACGGTAATCAACTGCAAACGCTTGATATAGAAAAGATTCCATACGTTAAGAATCTCAGATGCATGAATAATCCGATGACGGTCGTTGATATTCGCAAGCATCCGAATCTGAAAATCATCAATCTTTCCCCGATGCCGACACTCGTAACACTCTACTGCAAAAGTATTTACGACTATGAATCCCTGATTTATCCATTTACTGCCGAAATAAAATTCGGGAAATAAATAAAATCCGGCTTTTAGAGCGAAATTCAAAACTTTTGTGCGTATCTTTGCGGACAGAAACGTAAAATAAATAAAAACAGTAACATCTATGAAACAGAACATTTTGAAAATTTCTCTTTATGCCTTGAGTTTGGCATGTTTACCGGTAGCAGCCCAAAACATGTTGAGCATCGAGGCTCCGACCGGAATCTCGCTGGTGTACGGTCTTGATTATCACCCCGTTTGGTACACCCAGATAAAGCCGACATTCGGTTTTGCGTGGACAAGAGTTGATTTTCTGGGGGAAAGCAGCGAGTTGCAATACGCCTTAATTGTTGAGCAGCGCTATTACTATAACATGCTGAAACGGCAATCGAAAGGGAAAAATACGCTGAACAAATCAGCCAATTTCTTTTCCATAAAATCCGGGTATATACTCTCACGTGTAGATAGTTACGACCTGTTTACCCAAATAACGGGAATTGATAAATATAATACCCATACCTATTATGGTACCGTAAATTGGGGGCTGCGCAGGGCGATGGGCAAACGTTTCTATTTCGACGGAAGCATCGGGTTGGGACCTACTTATTTAACCTATAATAAGAAATGGGATGTGATGTTTGATTTGACGGTTAATATCGGCTTTAAATTGTTTTAAAAAGTTGTAATTATTTGAAAAAATCGTATCTTTGCGCTTTGACAGCAAATTGAAATTCGATGGAAAAAAAAGTAATAGATAAGGCGACGAGCGATAAAATCAGTTTTATAACCTATATTGTACCTGAATTTGCAGCAGCATACAAAATGAAAGTTCAGGACGCATTTTTCTACTTGAAAAAATACGGCGCATGGGATTTTCTCAACGAGCATTGGTGGGCATTGCATACCGACAATGTACTTTATACCCTAAACGATTTATATGAGGTCTGTCGTGAAAACGGAGGTTTAAGATGATTGTTTATCACGGAAGTTACACGGTCATTGAAGAAATAGACCTTTCAAAATCAGCTCCTAACAAAGACTTCGGAAAGGGGTTTTATGTAACTAAATTTCGCCGACATGCCGAAAATTGGGCTAAAATAATTGGCAGAAGGCATAAGACTGAAGGATATGTAACCGAGTTTGTATTCTATGATACGGAATTTACGGAGCGACTTTGCAAGGTGAAACATTTTGATGCTTATGACGAAGAATGGCTTGATTTTGTCGTTGAAAATCGTAATCCGTTTGGTAAAAAGCATGATTATGACATCGTAGAAGGTCCTGTTGCCGATGATAAAGTGCAAAATAGAATTGGTCATTATTTAGATGGATTGATAAGTAGAGGCGATTTTTTAGAAGAATTAAAATGGCACGAAGATACGCATCAGATTTGTTTTTGTACGCTTAAATCATTGTTGACATTGCAACGGACGGACAGGAAACAATTCTCTTTATTGTCCCGTATCGGGGAACCAATCGTTGAAAAATTGGTAACGGATTTCAGTTTTGACGAACAAACGGCGACAGACAAGTTTTTTACCTCCAAAATTTTTGCCGAACTCGACAATACGAAAACCAAACTTTACGAAAAAGACTGGACGGAAATTTATGAATTATTATTGAGTGAATTGAAACTGTAAATTCCTGATATTCTATTGTATATGGAAAAATACCTCGCGTGTTATCAATCCATAAAAACTTTATATTTCAGGTTAATCCATGAAAATTATCAAAAATTTCTTATCTTTGCGCTTGTTAAAAAATAAATTTATAAGATATGAAAAAGAATATTTTTGGTGTCCTGTTTGCTGTTCTGCTGATGATTTCGGGGTGCAAGGGATTGAATGAAACAATCAACCTGAAAAATTGCGAGTATAGTTTCCGTTCGATTACGGACGTAACCATTTCGGGTAAAGCTGGATCCGATCTGAATTTTCTGGATTTAATATCCATATACAATGCTTCGACCATTCCGTTGAATTTCACCATCAATGTTGACGTGAAAAATCCCAATTCCGATGCAGCTTCATTCTATTCGTTGCTGTATATCATATACATAGATGATGTCCGGATTACCGACGGAGAAATTACCGATCCCTTTTACGTGGGAGGCGGTCAGTCGGCAATTCTTCCGGCACATATCAGCCTGGATATAAAGGATTTGATGGAAACCGGCACCCCAACCCGTCCGGTCATGGAAAATCTCATTATGAACTTTTTGGACTTGAGCGATACGCCTTCAAAGATTACCATACAGGTAAAACCTTCATTTAAAGTCCTGGATATCACGTTCTCCGCACCCGATTACGTTTCTGCCGATTTTACTTATGGAGGGGAATAATTTCCGGTTTTATATGTTGCATAACATGTAAAATAATTTGCATTTATCCGAAAAGAATCCATACCTTTGCAAAAAATTAGAAAATAGACAATTATGGAGTTTATTCATTTAATATTATGTCTGTTTTTTTGTGTATTCCTTGGGCGAAATGTGTATCCCCGCAACACAAAACAGGATGATTGCCTGAAACGGGAATCAACGGGGGATGAATATGTCTATTGTTGTTCAATTTTCTTCAAAACGCCACGCGACGGCATATCACAACGGCTCCCGAAAGAAGGGCGGGAGCGGCGAGATAAATATCCTTTCCAAAAAATTAACTAAAAAAAATTATGAGAAAAATATTAATAACTCTTATCGCATATACATTTCTACTTCCCTGTATTTACAGTCAAATGAAATGGTTTCCTGTCGGCGCGGAATGGTATTATGACTGGGGCGATACGAACTGGGGGTCTCATGCAAGATGGCATTATGTAGTGGAGAAAGACACGGTGGTGGAAGGAGAAAACTGTAGTCTGATACGCTGTGAAAGCAAGAAAAGAATCAGGTATGACAACAATGGAGAACTTGATTCCTACTGGGTTGAGGGTGCAACCGGCGGGGATGAGATTGTTTATGAAGACAACGGGTGCGTCTATTATTATTTCGACGGCAAGTTCAGGAAGATATTCGATTTCTCGGTCAATGTCGGCGACAGTATTGATTTTGAATGGAAGGTTATTGGGCTATTCGACGGGCAGGACACCTCCATTATAACCGTCCCGTGTTATATCGAAGAAATAACTTCAGAAACAGTCAATGGTACAGTGTTGAAAAAAGTTCGGGCATCGCTTTCCCGTCATCTTGAACTTCCGGAAGAACGTTATTTTTTTGTACCGCGAGAATTCATCTATCTTGAAAAGGCAGGCAGCGAAATTCCGGGGCATGTGCGTTCCGGATTGTTTCCCTATCTGACCTCTGCCGTGGGGATTCCGGAAGAATATTACCGATTGATTTGTTATCACGACGCTGATGTGGATTATATTGCTGACTGGTGGCAGGAACAGGGTGAACCTTGTGAGGCTATGGTGTCCAATCCCCCAATTGCCAATCCGACAGACGCTATCCGAGTGTATCCCAATCCGGTAAAAGACCAATTGACCATTTCGGGAGAAAACGGAAATACACGGGAAATAAAAATCATTCTATACGATGCGGCAGGAAAAAGCATTTTGGAAAAACAGGAATATTTGCCCTGCACATTGAATACGGGACATTTGTTACCGGGAATTTATTATGTCCGTATCTCTGACGGTACGGAATGTATAACAACAAAAAAAATTATTAAATCATGAAAAAGTATTTGAATTAGCCCGCCCGTCGCAATGGATTTGCAATCCATTGCCGAATAATATAAGGATTTGGAATCCGGATAACAGGAAATACAGTTATTTTCAACCTTCATTTCTACCCAAACCATTACGAAATATATGTCGAACAGAGCCCAAAATACATGAATTTCCACCCGCTGTATATGTAAAATTCCGTAATTCCGTAAAAATATAAATTTGCGGCATTTGCGTTCATATTATTCAAATTTTTCATATCTTTGCCCATAAAAAATGGATTTTTGGACAGACATCAACGACATACTGAAATCAAGCGAAATCAACCTGGAAACAGCATTTGTTCGACTGATTATCAGTTTTATACTGGGCGCTTCGATCGGTATCGAGCGACAAATCCGGCATCGCGAAGCGGGATTGCGAACCTTTGCGCTGATTTGCCTCGGCTCCACGCTGGCAATGCTGCTATCCATCTGGATACCACAGACTTACCCCAACTTTTTGAACGGCGATCCGGGACGCATTGCAGCACAGGTTTTGACCGGTATCGGTTTCCTGGGCGCAGGCGCCATCATTCAAAGTCACGGCAGCATTTACGGTTTGACTACTGCCGCAAGTATCTGGGTAGTAGCGGTTATCGGTCTGGCGGCGGGGGCGGGAATGTTCCTTCCGGCAGTTCTGGTTACGCTGCTGACGATTGCCGTGCTGGTAACGCTCGAATATTTTGAGCGGGTCATCATGATTTCGGGAACCAACAAAATGCTGGTAATCAACTGTAAAACGGCAACGCCCAACATCGAAAAAATCAACGACGCCATCAAATCGTTCAAAATTCATATCATAACCTCGTCTTACGAGTATGATTACGAAAAAAATTTCACGGTTTTGACTTATAAGGTAAATGTTAAATTCAAATCCACCTATTCCGGGTTATTTGCACGCCTGCGCGAGATTGAGACCATTTCCCAAATAAATATTTTAACATAAATTAACAAAAAGTAACGTAATAATTGTTAAAATAGTCAGCGATACAAATTTTTGTCGTACCTTTGCAGCGGTTTTTAATTTGTAATAGTTACAATATGAAGATTAAAACGTATGTATTGATGTCTGTGGTTGCTTTTATATTGATTTTTGTAACCGCAGCAACTTCAAAAACGGGTATTAGAGAAGGTTATCGTCTGGGCGACAGCGCTCCGGAAATCAGATTGACAGACAGTGATTCGGATATTTCCTTTGCAAACCATGCATCGCGCTATACGTTGCTGCATTTTTGGGCGGCTTACGACGGAAATTCGAGAAAGGAAAACGTATTGTTGTGGAATCATTTGAAAAAGAGGAATTTACCCCAAATCAAAATGGTTTCCGTTTCCATGGACAGTTCCGAATCCGTTTTTGCAGAGACGATAAAAATAGACGGTTTGGAATCCACCAATCAGGAATGGCAGGGAAAAGTGGCTGAGGTGTACCGGAAATACGGTTTGAAAAAGGGACTCGGCAACTTTCTCATTGACGATAAGGGAGTAATCATAGCCACGAATGTTACGCCCGAAATTTTAGACGGAATTGTAGATTGAATTTTGAATTTTTTCTCGCGAAAAGGATTCATTTTTCCAGGGAGAAAGGTGATGATAAGAGAGTTACGCCCCCCGTTGTACGGATTGCAATGGCGGGCATAGCGATCGGTTTGGCGGTCATGATTATTGCCGTCGCCGTCGTCGTGGGCTTCAAAAGGGAAGTGCGCGACAAGGTGATCGGCTTTGGCGGACATATTCAACTGTCTAACTTTGACAACAATACGTCCTACGAAACTGTGCCGATTGCCTTCAGCGACTCGCTCAGAATGGCGCTCGAAGCCACCGAAGGCGTCAAACACATCGAGGCTTACGCCACCAAACCCTGCATTATCAAGACCGAAACCGACTTTCAGGGCGTTGTGGTGCGTGGAGTAAGTCCGAATTTCGATACGACTTTTTTCCGGAAGCACTTGGTGGAGGGGCAAATGATTACGGTTGATTCGGCAAAATCGAGCAGTAACGTCCTGCTCTCGCGCACCATTGCCAACATGTTGCGCCTGAAATGCGGTGATTCGTTCCTTGCCTATTTTGTGGATGACTATCAGGATGTAAGACCTCGAAAATTGACGGTTTCGGGACTTTACGACACCGGCTTTGCGGATTACGACAAACTGTTCGTTATCTGCGACATACGGCTCGTGCAGCGTATCAACGACTGGGACGACGACATGGTCAGCGGCGTCGAAGTTTTTATCCATGATTTTAACCGCATTGACAAACTGACCGAAGCCATCTATGCTTCGCTCGCATACCGGCAAGACCGCCTCGGAAACACGTATTACGTGCAATCCGTAAAGGAACTCAATCCCATGATTTTCAACTGGTTGGGAGTACTGGATTCAAACGTGATTATCATTCTGACCTTGATCATATTGGTTGCGGGTTTCACGATGATTTCGGGCATTTTAATCATTATTCTGGAACGCGCGAATATGATAGGCGTTCTCAAGGCGCTCGGACAGCAAAATATGAGCCTCCGAAAAGTTTTTCTGTATGTTTCCTTCTTCCTGATTGTCAAGGGAATGTTCTGGGGAAACGTAATCGGGATAGCCTTTTGTCTGCTGCAATCGCATTTCAGATGGCTGAAACTGGATCCGGCAACGTACTACATTGATTCGGTGCCTGTGGAGATGAATATTTTTACTTTACTCCTTATAAATATCTGTTCCTTAATCGTTTCGATGGTGATGATGCTGGCGCCGTCCTACCTGATTTCCAA